>JBOHAW010000378.1:0-7552 GCA_050697975.1 Gaiellaceae bacterium | reverse complement strand
CCGCACTCTCGTTCGTTCTGCTCGGCAGCCTCGCGAACGTGCTCACGGCGACGCTCGCGCTCGTCGGGAACCTCTTCTACGTGCTCGTGTACACGCGCTGGCTGAAGCGCTCGACGCCGCAGAACATCGTCATCGGCGGCGCGGCCGGCGCGGTCCCGCCCCTCGTCGGCTGGGCTGCCGCGACGGGGAACCTGACCCTGCCGGCGCTCGTGCTCTTCGCCGTCGTCTTCGTCTGGACGCCGCCGCACTTCTGGGCCCTGGCGCTGCTGCTCCGGCGCGACTACGAGGCCGCCCACGTGCCGATGCTCCCGGTCGTGCGCGGCGAGCGCGAGACGACCCGCCAGATTCTCCTCTACACGCTCGCGCTCGTCGCCGTGACCCTGCTACCGCTCGCCTGGCGCATGTTCGGGCCGCTGTACGCGGCGGCCGCACTCGCGCTCGGAGGCGGCTTCCTCGTGCTCGCGTGGCGGCTGCGGCAGGAGACGACGCCGCGGCGGGCAGCCCTCCTCTTCCACTACTCCCTGGCCTACCTGGCCCTGCTCTTCGTCGCCATGGCCCTCGATCCGATCGTGCTGTGAGCGAGCGGGAGCTCGAGCGCCGGCCCGCGACCTTCGGCGGCCCGACCGTGCCGCAGGCGCCGACGGGCGAGCTCGCGCGCCGGAACATCCTCTTCGGGCTCGCGCTGCTCGGCGTCTTCGTCCTCCTCTTCGCAGGCACGGTTGTCGTCGCCCTCATCTACCTCGCGGTCGCCGGCTAGCACCGATCCCGAGGGGATCTTCCTCGCCCGCCCCGAGCGAGTGACTCGCGGGGTCCGGCTGGCCGTCAAGGACCTGTTCGACACGGCGGGGCTCGCCACGACCTACGGCTCGGCGATCTTCGCCGACCACGTCCCCGCGGAGACCGCCGTGGCCGTGCGCCGGCTCGAGGCGGCCGGGTACGCAGTCGTCGGCAAGACCAACCTGCACGAGTTCGCCTACGGCACGACGTCCGAGAACCCGCACTTCGGGACGGTGCCGAACCCGCTCGCGGCGGGACGCCTGGCGGGGGGCTCGAGCGGCGGCAACGCGGCCGCGCTGGCGGCGGGCCTCTGCGACGCCGCCCTCGGCAGCGACACGGGCGGCTCGGTGAGGATCCCGGCGGCCTGCTGCGGCGTCGTCGGCCTGAAGACAACCTACGGCCTCGTCCCGATCGAAGGGTGCTTCCCGCTCGCGCCGAGCTACGACACGGTCGGGCCGATGGCGCGCGACGTCCGCGGCTGCGCGAGCATGATGGACGCGCTGGTGGAGAATTTCGAGCCGCGCCGGATCGAGTCGCTCGAGGAGCTCGCCGTCGGCGTCGCGTGGCTCGGCCAGGCGGATCCGCTCGTGCGCGCGCGGGTCGAGCGCGCGGCCGCCTGCTTTCCGCGGCGGCGGGCGGTCGAGCTCCCCCTCGAGACGACGCCGCATCTGCTCAGCCGCGAGGTCGCCGACGTCCACCGCGAGCTCTTCGAAGAGCACGCCGACCTCTACGGCGAGGACGTCCGGGAGAAGATCGGGCGTGGCCTCGGGGTGTCGGACGCCGAGGCCGAGGCGGATGTGCGGGCACGCGCGAAGGCCGCGGAGCGCTGGCTCGAGCTGCTCGAAGGCCTCGACCTCGTGGTCACGCCGACCCTGCCGTGCGTCGCACCCCGCGTCCACTCCGGACCTGTCACGACCCGCTTCACGCAGCCGGTGAACGACCTCGGCTGGCCGGCGCTCGCCCTTCCGTGCGGCCTCGCCGATGACGGCCTGCCCGCGTCGGTGCAGCTCGTGGGCCGGCCGGGCGAGGACGCGCTGCTGCTCGGCGCGGGCGAGGCGCTCGAGCGCGAGCTGGCCTCCCTCGATTGAGGGAGGTCTGGGCCACCGGCACTGCCGAAACCTGTTTGGACGATGTCGTTGCCCCGCCTCGCCCTGCTCCTGCTCGCCCTGCTCGCTTTCGCCTCTCCGGCGCAGGCGGGTGTCAAGCCGGTCAAAGGTTCCGCACCACAGGACCTGAGGGGCTTCCTGCTGCGTGCCGACGAGCCCCGGAGCGACGTCTTTCCGCGCACCCCTTCGTTCGCGTGGCGGCCCGTCAGCGGCGCCGTGCGCTACGAGTTCGAGCTCTCGACGAGCAGCGTCTTCCGCGAGGGCGGCATCATCTACAGCGCTCCCGACCTCAAGTCGCCGGCGGCCTCGATTCCGCTGTCGCTGCCGTGGATCACCGGGAACCCGTACTCCCTGTACGCGCGCGTGCGCGCGATCCTGCAGCGCACGGCCACGCCCTGGACGCCGGCGTACGGCTTCAACATGCGCTGGCCGACGATCCCCGAGCCGCTCACCACGTACCCCGGCCTCCTGCGCTGGACGCCGGTCGCGGGAGCGACGCGCTACGACATCTGGCTCGTCGACACGCGCAAGATCTTCTCGGTAAACACGAACGTGGCCGACCAGCGCGAGTACTACACGTTCCACCAGTCCACCACCTGGACGAGCAGCGTCCGCTGGAAGGTGCGGGCGGTGCGCACACTGTTCGGTTCGCGCAAGAACAACTTGCCAGCCGTCTCGTACGGTCCCTGGAGCCCGACGTACACGGCGGTCAATCCGCCGTTCGCGGTCGGCCCGCTCAACGGCGTGGCCACCGTTTCGGACGTGGTCTCCGACTGGAATGCCGCGACGAGTCACCGGCTGATGCCGGGGTTCGTCTTCACCGGCAACCAGGTGAGCCCGCTCGCGGCGACGGAGCTCTACCGCGTCTACGTCTTCACCGACCGCGACTGCATCAACGTCGTCTTCCGCGGCGCGATCGTGGGCGGTCCGGCCTACGCGCCGCGTCCTCTCGGGCCGCTCGCGCTGCCCCACAACGACGCCGCGATCGCCAAGGCGCGCAACTCGTACCTGAAGGACGGCTCCGAAGGGGCGGCGTTCACGGCCGACGGCGTGCGTGTGACGGCTACGGAGGCCGAAGTGCCCGCGCAGTCCGGCGGAGAGAGCGGCGCGACCGGAACGGGCTCGCCCGCGGCGGGCTCCGGCACCTCGGTTCCCGTCGACCAGACCAAGGTGGGCGCGCCGGTCGACCTCTGGGACACGGACTGGCCGCAGGGCGGCTACTACTGGACGGTTGTGCCGGTCGCGGCGGTGCCCCCGGATCCCTTCTCGACGACGATGCAGAACGGCGCGGCGATCGACGACACGATGATCGTCGTCTCGAGCGCGGCCGAGCTCGCTCCCGGCGACAGTCTCACGATCGGAACGCCGTCGAATCAGGACAAGACGTCGATCGTGAAGGTCACCGGCTCGACGATCGAGCTCTCTGCGCCGCTCAAGTTCGCCCATGCGCCCGGGGAGCCGGTCGATCGCACCGCGGGCGACCTGGAGTACCGCGACCTCGAGCTGACGCAGGAGGCGTGCGCCGCGGGCCGGGTGATGCGCTTCGGCAAGTCGAGCGAGCCGGCGATGACGATCGCGGGGGCGCCCTTCGCCTCCGGTCTCTCCCCGACCGGACGCCTGATCTCCGCCACGCAGCGCTCGGCCGAGTTCTACGGGCCGCCGATCGTCGCCTGGGGCCCCGCCCTCGGGGCGAGCTCGTACGACGCCCAGTGGAGCAAGACCGAGTATCCGTTCCAGCCCGAGACAGCCGAGAAGGACGTCGTCGGCATCCAGACCTTCGCCACGTCGGCGACGCTGCCGCTGAAGCCGGGCACGTGGTACTACCGCGTGCGCGGGATCAACCCCTCGCTGCCGGGCGGGGCGCAGGCCATGTCCTGGTCGGACTCGGTCAAGCTCGTGGTCGCCCGCCCGAAGTTCGCGATCGTCAAGCGCTGAGCCGCCCGCCGCGAGTGCCTGGCACTCGAGGTGTGCCGGAAGCGTGACGATCGTTCCACAGGGTTAGGGTGGCCCGGTGCACCCGGACCTCGCGTTCGCGCTCGCGCTGGCCGACCTTGCCGACTCGATCTCGCTGCCTCGCTTTCGCGCTCCCGACCTCGCGATCGAGACGAAGTCCGACCTGACGCCGGTGACCGAGGCCGACCGGGCCGTCGAGCGGGCCCTGCGCGACCGCCTCGCGACCGAGCGGCCCGGCGAGGGAGTCCTCGGCGAGGAGCTCGGAGAGCAGGGCGGCCGGGAAGGAGTGCGCTGGATCGTCGACCCGATCGACGCGACGAGGAACTTCGTGCGCGGGATCCCGATCTTCGCCACTCTGGTCGCCCTCGAGCGCGGCGGCGAGATCGAGCTCGGCGTGGCGTCGGCGCCGGCTCTCGGGCGGCGCTGGTGGGCCCGCCGGGGCGACGGCGCGTTCGCGAACGGCGAGCGGATCCGAGTCTCGTCCGTACGGCGGATCGAGGACGCCGTCGTCTCCGACTCGCACGGCGCGCGCCTGCACGGAGCCTGGCACTCTCGCGGCTTCGGCGATTTCTGGCAGCACGTCCTCGTGGCCGAGGGGGCGGCGGACGTCGCCGTCGACCACGACGTCGACGTGTGGGACCTCGCAGCCCTGTCGCCGATCGTCGAGGAGGCCGGCGGCCGCCTCAGCGACCTCACCGGCGCCCGCCGGATCGACGGGGGCAGCGGCGTCTCCACGAACGGTCTCCTGCACGACACCGTTCTCTCCGCCCTGGCATCGGCGTAAGGTCTGCGTTCGATGAGCGAGCAAGACGAGCGCGACGTACGACTCGGCCTCAACGAGGCGCTGTTCCGCGACGTCAACGAGCGGCTCGCCGAGCTCGGTGAGAAGTTCGCCCGGCCCGACGAGCGGACCGACTTCATCTGCGAGTGCGCGCGCCCCGACTGTACGGAGCGGATAGCCATGACGTTGGCGGAGTACGAGGGCGTCCGCGCGGACGGCCGGCGGTTCCTCGTGCGTCCCGGACACGTCGCGCTCGAGGTCGAGACCGTCGTGAGCGAGCACGAGGAGTACGCAGTCGTCGAGAAACGCGATCCCGAGGCGGCCGAGGTGGCCGCGGCGCTCGACCCGCGTTCGTAAGCTAGAGCAGGAGTCTGGCGATCTCGGCCGGCGTCTCGCGCTCGGACACCACGCGCCCGGCGAGCTCGTGGAGCCGGATGCGACCGTCGCGTGCGCCACGGCGGATCAGCTCGAAGGCCTCGTCGACGCCGAGCCCGAGCCGCTCTGCGAGCATCCCTTTTGCCTGCTCGATCACGATCCTCGTCTCGAGCGCACGCTGGAGCTGAGCACTACGCTCGAGCGCGCCTCCGGTGACCCCGAGCAGGCGTGCGAGCGCGGCCTGAGCGTCGGGGGGCAGGCGGTCGACTTCCGAGAGCGCGTCGGCGTCAGACGTCATGGAGCTCGCTCGCTGCCCGCCGCGCGCACGGCGGCCTCGTACACGTGGTCGCGTCCGAATTGCTCGAGCTCGTCCGAGAGCAGGTCGCTGGCGGTGGGGCGCTCGCCCCGCGGCCGCGGCACGTCACGGCCGTCGAGGGCGACCGACTCGAGCCCGGCCGCGTCGTCGTGCGTGAGCGCAACCTCGCGGCCGAGCCGCGACCGGAGCCAGCCCGCGAGGAGGAGCGCGTCGGCACGCGGCCCTGCGACACGCAGCTCCCGGGCCTCCGCGATCCCGGGCCAGAGTTGCGCCACCTCGCGCCGCCACGGGAGCGCGCGCGCCCAGGCGATGTCCGAGACCGCGGTCCGCTCGAAGATCTCCGCGAGCTCGGTGTAGGCCTCGGGCAGGTCGGGCCACTCGGCCGAATCGACCACGAGCCGGTCGACGAGCTCGACCATGCCCTCGAACGGCGAGGCGCCGAAGTCCGGCCGGCCGCGCCAGCGCAGGAACACGGGCAGGTCGGTGATCGCGAGCGGCGTGACGACGCTCGCCGGCGCGACCGCGCGCTGCCCGCGCAGCCGCAGCTCGATCACCTCACAGCAGACCTGGCGAGCCTTGCTCTCCAGCGCGAAGCACCTGAGCGAGACGCGGGCGTCGAGCGCGTCCTCGTCCGCCTCGGGGTGGGGGTGCAAGAGGATCGCGCGTGAAGGATGTCGCTCGGCCAGGCCGGCCAGAGTGTCGATCGCGGCCTCCTCCCACTCGGGCGGCACCCAGGCGACGTGCGTGAGCACGCTCGTGCGCAGGTTCGGGAGGCCGTCGCGGGTCGACTCCTCTCTCAGGGCAGCGAGCTCGTGCTCGATCTCGGCGATCGACGTGTCGAGGCCGTTCCACTCTTCCGTTCGAGTCGCCATCAGTGCCGGCGCCAAGCGCGCCCGTCGCGACGGAGCAGCTCGTCGGCCGCGGCGGGCCCCCAGGTGCCGGCCGCGTAGTTCGGGAAGCTCACGGTGTCGCGCGCCCAGAGGGCGACGATCACGTCGACGAGGCCCCATTGCTCCTCGACCTCGTCCGTGCGCGTGAAGAGCGTCGCGTCGCCGAGCATCGCGTCGAGGATCAAACGCTCGTACGCCTCCGGGAGGCCGACGCGGAAGGCGCCGCCGTAGAGGAAGTCCATGTGCACCGAGCGGATCGCCATTCCCTGCCCCGGCACCTTGGCCCCGATCTCGAGCGACACGCCCTCGTCGGGCTGGATGTGGATGAGCAGGACGTTCGGGCGCAGCCCCTCGCCCGCGATCTCCTCGAACGGCGGGTGCGGCGCGCGCTGGAACTGGATCGCGATCGTGGTCTCGCGCTTGGCGAGCCGCTTGCCCGCGCGCACGTAGAAGGGCGTGTCCGCCCACCGCCAGTTGTCGACGTAGAGCTTTGCGGCGATCATCGTCTCGGTGGTCGAGTCGGGCGCGACGCCCTCCTCCTCGCGGTATCCGGACACCTCGACACCCTCGACGTAGCCGCGCCCGTACTGGCCCCGGACGATGTGCTTGGGGCCGGGCGTGTGCATCGCGCGCAGGACCTTCACCTTCTCGTTGCGCACCGAATCGGCGGTGAAGTCGATCGGCGGCTCCATCGCGGTGAGCGCGACCAGCTGGAGCAGGTGGTTCTGGAAGATGTCCCGGATCGCGCCCGCCTGCTCGTAGAACGCCGCGCGGCCCTCGATGCCCATCGATTCCGCCACCGTGATCTGCACGTGATCGATGAACTGGCGGTTCCAGATCGGCTCGAAGATGCCATTCGCGAAGCGCAGCGCAAGCATGTTCTGGACGGTCTCCTTGCCGAGGTAGTGGTCGATGCGGTAGACCTCCTCCTCGCTGAAGGACTCCTGCAGGAGCTCGTTCAGCTCGCGCGCCGACGCGAGGTCGTGACCGAACGGCTTCTCGATGATCAGGCGTGTCCAGCCCGTGGCCGTTCGCCGCTCGCCGAGCTCGCGGACGAGCGTCCCGATCGCGCTGGGGGGAACGGAAAAGTAGTAGAGGCGGTTCCCGCGCGTGCCGCGCTCCTCGTCGAGCGCGGTCAGGCACGCCTCGAGGCGGTCCTGGCCGTCGTCGCTGGCGAAGTCGGTCTGGACGTAGCGCATGCCGGCCGCCAGACCCTCCCAGACGTCCTGCCGGAACTCGTCGCGGGCGAACTGCTTGACCGCCTCCTCCATGTGCGCCCGGAACTCGTCGTCGGTCGCCGGCGACCGGGCCACGCCGACGATCGCGATCTGCTCCGGCAGGAGGTGCCTGAAGG
>JBOHAW010000377.1:0-17121 GCA_050697975.1 Gaiellaceae bacterium | reverse complement strand
GCTGATCACCGTCGACCCGTCGGTCGCGGACGGGCTGGCGGCGGCGGAGGTCGAGCGCCGCGTGCAGGCGGTCGTCGACGAGGTGAACGGCGAGCTCTCGCGCTTCGAGCAGATCAAGCGCTTCGCGATCCTGCCGCGCGACTTCTCAGCGGAGCACGGCGAGATCACGCCGACGCTGAAGCTGAAGCGGCGCGTCTGCCAGGAGCACTTCGCCGAGGAGATCGAGGCGCTGTACTAAATCCGCCTGGCGCCGACCCAGGTGCGGGCGTACCAGGAGTCGGACAGGCTGGAGATCTTGACCACGTCGCCGCTGTGCGGGGCGTGGATGAACTGCCCCCCGCCGATGTAGATGCCGTTGTGGCCGAGGCCGTCGAAGAAGACGAGGTCGCCGGGCGCGAGCTGGTCGCGGGAGACCGGCGTGCCGTAGGCGTACTGGGCGGCGGCGTTGTGCGGAAGCGAGACGCCGAGCTTCGCGTAGACGTACATGATGAAGCCGGAGCAGTCGAACCCCGACGGCGACGCGCCGCCCCACCGATACGGCACACCGAGGTACTGCATCGCGATCCCGACGACGCCGCCGTATCGCGACGGAGGTGCGACGGCGGCTACGGACGTCTCGGCGGCGACGCCGAAACCGAGCGCCGTGGCCGGGACCGCGGCCTGGGACGCGAGGCGTATGCGCGCCACGCGTGCGGCCTCCTGCGCGCGCGCGCGCTCGGCAGCCTGGAGCCGCGCGATCTCGCCCTGGATCGAGGACAGCAGCGCGCGCCGCTGCGCAAGCCGCTGCTCGACCTGGGCCTTGTAGGCGGCCCGGGCGGCCACGATCTCCGACTGCTTCGTGCGGGCGCGAACGAGCTGGGACCGGTGCTTCTGCACCTGGCCCTTGAACGAGCGCACCTGGCCGAGCACCCTCGAGTCCTGACTCGAGACCCGATCGACCGTCTCGAGCCGGCTGATCAGATCGTCCAGGCTGGTCGCGCCGAGCAGGACCTCGATCGTCGAGCCTTGATCGCTCGACGTGTACAGCGCGACCAGGCGCGCCTCGAGCGCCTTCTGGGCGCGGCCGTGGTTCGTCCGGGCGATCCGGAGCAGACGTGCGTTCCGCTTTTGCTCCTGCTCGATCCGGTCCAGCTTGATGTTCGCGAGGTTGTAGGCCTCTGCGGCCTTCGCCAGGCTCGAGTCGATCTCCTGGATCTGGCCGAGCACACGCTGCGCCTCCGCCTGCTTCCCTGTGATCGAGGCCGGCTCCGCGGTGGCCGAGCCGGCGATCAGGAGTGCCGCGGCGAGGCCGACGAGGAATGCTGGCGCTCGACGCGCGCTCGCGTTACTCACCGCTTCGGAGTGGGTACCGCAAGGCGTGCCGGAGGGGGCTCCCGGACGTCACAAGCACGGCACCCTAGCAGCCCCGCCGGACGTCCGCAAACGCGCAGGAGCACGCAGGAATGCCGAAAGACAGCCGGGATCAGGGAGGCACAAAGCCGCACCTGTGGTACGGTCCCCGCCCCGTGCAGCCGCGTTTACGCACGCTCTCGGCGGCCGCGTTGGCCGCCGCGATCGCCCTCCTCGGCGTCGCGCTCATCCCCGCGGCCAGCGGGGCGGACGCCGGCCGCCGAGCCGGCGACCTGCGAACCGAGGATTCCGCGCTCGCGGCCAAGTCGCGCTCCGCCCTCCTCGAGCTCTACTCGCTGGACTCCCAGCTCGAGCGGGCCCGAGCGAGGCTGGCGTCGGTTCGCGACCGCTCGGCGGCGGTCGCGCGCGAGCGCGCCGCCGTCCGATCCCGCCTCGGGATCGCCCGGCGCACGCTGAGCGAGGCCGAGCGACTCCTCGCCGAGCGGCTGCGAGCTTTGTACGAGCACGGCGAGACCGATCCGCTCGAGATCGTCCTCGGCGCCTCTTCGCTCGAGGAGGCGATGGCCGGACTCGACGGCCTCACCTTCGCAGCCAGGCAGGATCAGGCGATCGTCGAGCGGACGCGAGCGGCGAGACGGAGCCTGGCGAGGACCGCGAGAACGCTGCGCGCGCGGAGCGCCGAGCTCCACCGGATCGAGGCCGCCGCCGCCGCGGAGACCGCCTCGCTCGCGCGCGCGCGAGCCGATCGCGCCGCGTACCTCTCCCGCCTCGCCCAGGAGCGGCGACTGAAGGCCGCCCAGATCGCGGCGCTCGAGCAGCAGGCGAGCGCGGCGCAGTCGAGGACCGCGACGCTCGGGAACGAGACAGCGGCGGCGGTGGATCCGGACCGGGCCGCCGCCGTGGAGAGCCAGGACGCGGCCGCGCAAGTGCCGGGCGTGCGGACGCTCACCGTGCTCGCGACGGGCTACTCCCTACCGGGGCGTACGGCGACCGGGATCCCGACGGGCTGGGGCGTGGTCGCCGTCGATCCGTCCTTGATCCCACTCGGCACGCGCATGACGATCCCCGGCTACGGGCAGGGGATCGCGGCCGACACGGGCGGCAGCGTCCGCGGCGCCGTGATCGATCTCTGGTTCCCATCTCGAGGCCAGGCGCTCGCCTGGGGCCGCCGAACGGTGACGATCAGGCTCCACTAGACTTGCGCTCGTCCGAGGACGGGATGTCCAGTTGAGCGAGCGTCTCCAGGAAGATCAGCACCCGAGCCACGACGCCATGCGCGTCCTCCTCGTCGACGATCACGACCTGTTTCGAACGGGACTTCGGAATCTGCTCGAGGAGCAGGGCGTCCACGTCGTCGGAGAGGCCTCGGCGGGGGCCGAGGCGCTGAGACTCGTCCGCGAGCTCACGCCCGACGTGATCGTGATGGACCTGAACATGCCGGGGATGAGCGGCGTCGAGGCAACGCGGCACATCACCGCCGTCGCACCGCTCACGCGCGTGCTCGTGCTCACCATCTCCGACCAGGACGGCGACGTGATGGACGCGATCCTCGCCGGCGCGTGCGGCTACCTGCTCAAGGACGCCTCGATTCAGGATCTGATGCGCGGCATCGAGGCCGCCTTCTTCGGCGAGTCGCTCATCTCGCCGCACATCGCCGCCAAGGTGCTGCAACGGATCCGCGCGACGAGCACTTCACCGGAGATCGCGGAGATCATCCGCTCGGAGCTCTCCGACCGCGAGGTCCAGGTGCTGAAGCTGATCGCAAACGGCAAGGACAACGCGCAGATCGCCGCCGAGCTGCACATCAGCCCGAAGACGGTCAAGAACCACATCTCCAACATCCTCATGAAGCTGCAGATCGAGAACCGCATCCAGGCGGCCGTCTACGCCGTTCGCAGCGGAATTGTCTGAGCGTTAGAGGAGCGCGGCAAGCCCGCGCAGCGTGCTGGCTCGCGTGCGCAGGGATGCGAGCCGGCCTCGCAGGCGGCTGAGGTCGACGTCGGCCGTGGACTTCCGTCGAGCCAGGGCCGCGAGCTCGGCCGTGCGGTGCTCGGTATCGCTGTCGGCCAGGCTGGACGCGACTTCGCCGATCCGCCGCTCGAGCCGCCAGCGCTCCGCCTCGAGCGCGAGGGCCCGGGCGTACCCGGCCGTGAGGGTATGCTCGATCCGTGCCAGCGACGGCCCCTCCCGGCCCTCCGGCGGGGCGGCGAGGAGCGACTCGATCTCTTCGAGGATGGGTGTGGTCTCGTCGGTCACGGAAGGGCTGTTCGATTATCCGCGGCGGCGCCGCGCCGTTCATGGGCCGAGCGGACTATCTTTCCCTCGGTCGAGACCCAGTGCCCTAGCCCGTTGAAGACGTCCGTGGCCGTCAAGCTCACCTGGTTCGCCGCGCTCCTGTCGAGCGCTGCGCTGCTCCTTGCCGCGCCGCCCGCGCTCGCGAAGCTCGCCCCGACCGCGCGCGCCGCCGAACCGACGCTCCCGACCAGGCTGGCGCGTGCGCTGGCCGTCCCGCACGTCAACCACTCACGCTCGGCGGCGCTCGCGGTCGACCTCACCACCGGCACCGTCGTGTTCGCGCGAAACCGCGCGCTGTCGCTCGCGCCCGCCTCGACGGAGAAGCTCGTCCTGTCCTACGCGGTGCTCGCCACGCTCGGACCCGCGTACCGGATCGAGACCCGCGTGCTCGGCGAGGGCGTGCTCGAGGGGTCGACCTGGCAGGGCGACCTCGTGCTCAAGGGCCACGGCGATCCCGCGCTGTCGTCAGCGGGGCTGCGGCGGCTCGCCGCCCAGGTGCGCGCGGTCGGCATCCGCCGCGTGACGGGCTCGATCATCGGGGACGAGTCCTACTTCGATGCTCGCCGTACGGGACCCGGCTGGAAGGCGTCCTTCTACATCGAGGAATCGCCGCCGCTCTCGGCGCTCACGGTCGACCGAGCGCGGTACCGGGGCGCCGTCTCGCGCGAGCCGGCTCTCGCCGCCGCGGCCGCGTTCCGGTCGATCCTCGGCTCGGCCGGGGTCGCCGTCGCCGGCGCGGCCGCCGTCGGCTCGCACCCGAACAGCGATGTGCTGGTGGCAACGACCCTCTCCCCACCCCTCCTGAACCTGCTCAAGCTGGTCAACCGCGAGAGCGACAACTTCACGGCCGAGATCCTGCTCAAGCACCTCGGCGCCGTGCAGTCCGGGCGCGGCACGACCGCCGCGGGCGCCGCTGTCGTCAGGCAGGTGCTCGCCGCCGCAGGGATCCCTCTCGGCGGCGTCCGCGTCGACGACGGCTCGGGGCTCTCGCTCCGCGACCGGCTCACCGCAGACGCGCTCGTCACGATCCTCGTCGCCGCCTGGGACGACCCGCTCCTGCGCGGAAGCTTCCTCGCCTCGCTCGCGGTCGCCGGGGAGAACGGGACGCTCGAGCACCGGCTCCGCAAAGCCCCGGTTCGCGGCCAGGTGTTCGCAAAGACGGGCACGACCTCGCTCGCCTCGGCACTCGCCGGCTACGTGACCGGCCGCTATGCCTTCGCGGTGCTGCAGAACGGCCCGCCGCTCTCCACCTGGTGGTGCCGCCAGGCCCAGGACCGCTTTGTCACGGTCCTAGCCGGCGAGTAGCTTCAGCAACTCCTCCTCCGCGACGATGGGAACGCCGGCCTTCTCGGCCTTCGTCAGCTTCGACTTGCCCGGCTCCTCGCCGACGATGAGCCCGGTCGTCTTCTTCGAGACCGAGTCCGTCACCTTCGCTCCCTTCGCCTCGAGCGCGGCCGCCGCCGCCTCGCGCGTGAGGCTCTCGAGCGTGCCCGTGATCACGTAGGCGCTGCCGGTCAGCGGGCCTTCGACGGGCCGTTCTGCCTCGCCGGCCTCGAGGGTGAGCCCCAGCTCCCGCAGCTCCGCCACCAGCGCCCTGTTCTCCTCGTCCGAGAACCACTCCGCGATCGCCTCGGCGCGGTCGGGACCGATGCCGTCCACCTCCTGGATCTCCTCCTGACTCGCGCCGGCGAGACGGTCGACCGTGCCGAAGTGGCGGGCGAGGTTCTGCGCGGTCACCCAACCGACGTGCGGGATGTTGAGGCCGAAGAGGACGCGTCGGAAGGGCCGCTCCTTCGACTGCCCGATCGCCTCGATCGCACGCGACGCGGAGATCTCGGCGAAGCCGTCGAGCTCCAGCAGCTGCTCCTTCGTGAGCCGGTAGAGGGCGGGCAACGAGGTGACGAGACCCTCGCGCCAGAGCCGGCGCACCATCAGCTCGCCGACCCCCTCGATGTCCATCGCGGCCGTCACCCAGTGGATCAGGGTCTCGAGGCCGCGCGACTCGCACTTCGGGTTTGGACAGCGGTGCATGACCTCGCCCTCGGGCTTGACGATCGCGGCGCCGCAGAGTGGGCAGTCCGCCGGCATCCGGAAGGGCTTCGTCCCGGGTTGGTGCGGAAGCACGGGTCCCACGACCTGAGGAATGACGTCGCCGGCGCGCTGGACGATCACGACGTCGCCCTCTCGGATGTCCTTGCGGTTGATGTCCTCCTCGTTGTGGAGCGTCGCGGTCGAGACGGTGACGCCGCCGACCTCGACGGGCTCCAGCTGCGCCCACGGGTTGAGGTTGCCCGTGCGCCCGACGCGGATGTGAATCTCGAGGAGCTTCGTCTGGGCCGTCATCGGCGCCCACTTGTAGGCGCGGGCCCAGCGCGGTCGCTCGTGCAGGGAGCCGAGCCGCCGCTGCTGGTCGAGCGAGTCGACCTTGATCACGATTCCGTCGATCTCGTAGTCGAGCTCGATCCGCCGCTGCTCCCACTCCGCGCAGACCCGCGCCACCTCCTCGATCGACTCGTGGCGCTCGGCGAACGGGTTCGTGCGGAAGCCACGCTCGCGGAGCCAGCCCAGCTCCTCGAACTGCGCTCCAAGCTCGAGTCCCTCGTGGTGCCCCAGCCCGTAGACCCAGATCGAGAGCGAGCGCGCGGCCGTCACCTGCGGGTTCAGCTGGCGCACGGATCCCGCGGCGGCGTTGCGCGGATTCGGCGCGATCCTCTCGTTGAGCTCGGCCTGACGCTCGCGCAGCCGGTTGAAGACGGAGATCGGCAGGTACACCTCGCCGCGCACCTCGACGACCGCGGGAGGCGGCGTCCCGTCGGCCGGCCGCATCGTCAGGGGGATCGCCTTGATCGTACGGAGATTCGGCGTGATGTCCTCCCCGCGCGCGCCGTCTCCGCGCGTGGCGCCGCGGACGAGGATGCCGTTCTCGTACACGAGCGATACGGCCAGGCCGTCGATCTTCGGCTCCGTCACGTAGGCGACCGGCTCCTCCGAGTCGAGGCGCTTGCGCACGTCGCCGGCCCACTTCTGCAGCCCCTCGTCCGTCGTGACCTTGTCGAGCGAGCCCATCGACGTCAGGTGCTCGACCTTCCTGAAGCGCTCGGAGGGCGGTGCCCCGACGCGGGCCGTCGGCGAGCTCGGACTGCGAAGCTCCGGGTGCGCCTCCTCGAGCGCGACGAGCTCGTCGTAGAGGCGGTCGTACTCGGCGTCCGGAACCTCCGGATCGTCGAGGACGTGGTAGCGGTAGGAGTGGTGCTCGAGCTGGGCGCGGAGCTCGGCGGCCCGCTGCTCAGAGGACGGCACGCAACTCCTCCGGCGAATGGACGAGGGCGTCCGGACGTTCCCGCTCGAGCCGCTCCTCGGAGTGGATGCGGCCCCAGGTGACCGCCACGGCGAAGATGCCGGCCGCCTTCGCCGCCTGCACGTCGAACGGGGAGTCGCCGACGTACGCGGCCGCGGGCGCCTCGGCCCCGAGCCGCTCGAGCGCGAGCAGGAGCGGGTCCGGATGGGGCTTGTGTCGCTGCGTCTCGTCAGAGCCGACGACGACGTCGAAGGAGTCTGCGAGCGGCAGCACCGAGAACGCGAGGGCGATGGTGACGCGGCGCTTTGCGCTCACGACGCCCAGCCGCCGGCCTTCGTCCTTCAACTCGCGCAGCAGGTCGAGCACGCCGGCGCAGGCCTGGAGCTCGTCGTGGAGCGGCTCGTTGTGCTCGCGGTAGGACTCGACGAGCTCGTCGACGCGGGCCGGATCGATCGTGCGCATCTGCTCGACGAGGCCGGAGCCGCCGACCGCGGCGAGCAGCTCCTCGTCCGGGATCTCACGCTCGAGCACCGTCTGCGTGGCGTGACGGAAGGACGCGAGAATCATCGCGCCGGAGTCGATCAGCGTGCCGTCGAGGTCGAAGAGGACGATCGGAAACCTCATCGCGACGATGCTAGCCCCCGAGGCCTCTAATACGTCACGCGCTCGAGGTACAGGCCCCACGGCGGCGCGGTCGTCCCGGCCTCGCTGCGCGGCCGGCCGTCGAGCAGCTGCGCGATCTGCTCGGGTCGCTGCTCGAGCATCGTGCCTACCAGCGAGCGCACCATGTGACGGAGGAAGCTGTTGGCGGAGATCTCGAGCTCGAGTGCGTCGCCCCGCCGGTGCCACGACGCCGACTCGACGGTCCGGACGAAGACCTCGTGCTCGGTCTCGGTCGGGGTGAAGGCGCGAAAGTCGTGCTCGCCGACGAGCATGGTCGCCGACTCCGCGAGCGCCGCCTCGTCGAGCGGACGCGGCCACCAGAGACTGCGCCCCTGCTCGAACGGCGAGGGCGTTCGGCGGCGGTAGACGCGGTAGCGATAGCTGCGCGAGCGGGCCGAGTGACGCGCGTGGAAGTCGGCTGAAGCGGACTCCGCCGCAACCACGACGACGTCGGCCGGCAGGGCGGCGTTCAAAGCCTCGGCGGCCCGATCGGCAGACGGGCCGCCGCCGGTCTCGACGCTCGCCACCTGACCGAGCGCGTGCACGCCCGTGTCGGTCCGCCCGGCCACGGCGAGCGAGTTCCAGCGCGGGAAGACGCGGTCGAGCGCCTGACGAACCTCGCCCTCGACCGTCCGCAGGTCGGGCTGCGCCGCCCAGCCGTGGAAGCCCGAGCCGTCGTACTCCAGCGTCAGCTTTAGCCTCAGGGCCGCTCCTGCTCGACGAGAAGCGTGAGCCCGTCCGGGTCGACGGCCCGCACCACGACCTGAGCGCCCGGATCGGCGCCCTCCGCGCAGATCGCCTGCCAGAGCTCTCCCTGGATGCGGACCTGGCCGCGCGGCCGGCACGGCGTCATCACCGTCGCCGAGGAATCGACCATCGCCTCGAGCCCGAGCGCCGGTGAGCGCCGGTGCGAGAGCCACCACCAGAACCACGCCTCGCCGAGCTCGACCGCGAAGCCGACGACGACGGCGACGAGTCCCCACGGGCTCGGCAGGACGAACAGGGCCAGCAGCAACATGGCGACGAGGAACATCGCCGCGCCTAGTCTGCGAGGACGACGACGGGAATCGGCGGTCTACGGCTGGTGGTCGACGAGCTCGAGATAGACCATCTCGGCCGCATCGCCCTGGCGCGGCCCCAGCTTGACGATCCGCGAGTAGCCGCCCGGCCGGTCGGCGAATCGGGGGCCCACGTCGGCGAAGAGCGTCTTCACCACGTCTTGTGAGCGCAGGAACGCAAGCGCCTGACGGCGCGCGGCCAGATCGCCGCGGCGTCCGAGCGTGATCATCTGCTCGGCGATCGGCTTCACCGCCTTGGCCTTCGCCGCGGTCGTCCTGATCCGCCCGTGCTCGATCAGCGCGCCGGCGAGATTGGCGTAGAGCGCCTTGCGGTGCGCCGAGTCGCGGCCGAGCTTCTTGCCTGCGCGCTGGTGTCTCACGCCCTAACCTTCGTCTCCCCGCAGGGTCAGGCCGTGCGTGGCCAGCGTCTCCTTGACCTCCTCGATCGACTTCTTGCCGAAGTTCGGAATCGCCGCCAGCTCGTTCTCGCTCTTCGTGACGAGGTCGCCGATCGTCTCGATGCCGACGCGCTTGAGGCAGTTGTACGACCGGACGCCGAGCTCGAGCTCCTCGATCGGGAAGTTCTCCATGCCGTGAGCGAGCGACGGCTCGGCACCGGCGCCGTCGGTCGAGGCGGCGGCCTCGCCGAAGCCCTCCATCTTCTCGATGTCCGTGAAGATGGCGAGCTGGCGGATGAGGATCTCGGCCGCCTGGCCGATCGCCTCACGCGGGTTGATCGAGCCGTCGGTGGTGACGTCGAGCCGGAGCTTGTCGTAGTCGGTACGCTGGCCGACGCGGGCCGCCTCGACGTCGTACGAGACGCGCCGCACCGGAGAGAAGATCGAGTCGACGGGGATGACTCCGATCGTGTGCTCCGGCCCGCGGTTCAGCTCGGCCGGGACGTAGCCGCGGCCGCGGCCGATCGTGAGCGTGATCTCGAGCTTGCCCTTGTCGGACAGGTTCGCGATCTCGAGCTCGGGGTTGAGGATGTCGAGCTCGGCCGGGGCCTCGATGTCGGCGGCCGTGACGGCGCCCGACCCCTTCTTGGCGATGTGCACCTCGATCTCGGGCGACTCGCCGTGGAGCACGCAGATCAGGTTCTTGAGGTTGAGGATGATGTCCGTCACGTCCTCGCGGACGCCGGGCAGCGTCGTGAACTCGTGCGCGACCCCCTCGAACTTGACCGAGGTGACGGCGGCGCCCTCGAGCGAGGAGAGCAGCACGCGCCGCAACGAGTTGCCGAAGGTGTAGCCGAAGCCGCGGTCGAGAGGCTCGATCACGAACACGCCGCGGTCGTCGTCCACCTCCTCGTGGACGATCCTCGGAATCTGGAAATCCATCAAGCTGGTGCGAATGGCCAAAATCTCTTTCCTTTCTTTCTCTTCTAGCGCGAAGGCGCGGCCTTCACGCAGCTACTTCGAATAGAGCTCGACGATGAGCTGTTCCTGCACGGGCGTGTCGATCTCGTCGCGGGCGGGCCACTTGAGGATCTTGCCGGTGAGCCCGTCGTGGTCGGCCTGGAGCCAGGGCGCGACGGACGCGGTCAGGTCGGTCGCGTCGCGGATCACCTGCTCGGCCGAGCTCCCCGGCGCCATCGTCACGATGTCGTCCGGCTTGACCTGGTAGCTCGGGATGTTCACGCGGCGCCCGTTGACGTGGAAGTGGCCGTGGCGGACGAGCTGGCGGGCCTGCGCACGGGAGGCGGCGAAGCCGAGCCGGTACACGACGTTGTCGAGGCGAGTCTCGAGGATGCGCAGGAGGGTCTCTCCGGTGATGCCCGAGCCCTTGGCAGCCTTGGTGTAGTACGTACGGAATTGCTTCTCGAGCAGTCCGTAGTACCGGCGCGCCTTCTGCTTCTCGCGCAGCTGGAGCAGATACTCGGACTGCTTGATCCGGCCGCGGCCGTGCTCGCCGGGCGGATAGCTGCGACGCTCGATCGCGCACTTCTCCGTCAGGCACCGCTCGCCCTTGAGGAAGAGCTTCATCCCCTCGCGCCGGCACACGCGGCACTTCGGACCCAGATCGCGAGCCACTAGCGGTCACCTCCCGTGGGGCTCGCGCTCGCCAGCCGCGAAACGCGAGTCTCGCAATGGGTCGAGCTTCGCTCGACAGCACGTTCGTAGCCGGAGGCTACGGGCGTGCCCGAGGACGCGGCGAGGCGAAGTGTTGCAGCGCCCTGGCGAGTGCGAGACGCGCGGGAGGGGGCCGCCATCAGACGCGTCTCCGCTTCTTCTGCCGGACGCCGTTGTGCGCCTGCGGCGTCACGTCCCTGACGCCGAGAATCTCGAGCCCGGCCGCCTGGAGGGAGCGGATGGCCGTCTCACGCCCGGAGCCAGGGCCCTTGACGAAGACCTCGACCTTCTGCAGGCCGTGCTCCATCCCCTTGCGGGCGCACGAGTCGGCCGTCACCTGTGCGGCGAACGGCGTCGACTTGCGCGAGCCCTTGAACCCGGCAGAGCCGGCCGACTCCCACGCGATCACGTTCCCGTCCTTGTCGGTCAGCGCGACGATCGTGTTGTTGAACGACGTCTTGATGTGCGCCTGCCCGATCGCGATGTTCTTGCGGACGCGGCGACGCGTGCGGCCACGGGCCGCAGCCTTGCGGGGGGGAGCCATTTACTTCGCCGCCTTCTTCCCGCGACCGACGGTCTTCTTCGGACCCTTGCGCGTGCGCGCGTTCGTCTTGGTTCGCTGGCCGTTGACAGGCAGGCCGCGCCGGTGGCGCACGCCGCGATACGCGCCGATCTCGCCCAGGCGCTTGATCGCCTGGGAGCGCTCCCGGCGCAGGTCGCCCTCGACCTGCAGCTCGGAGTCGATGTAGTTGCGAAGCTTCGTGACCTCCTCGTCGGTGAGGTCGCGCACTTTCGTGTCAGCCGAGAGGCCGAGCGCGGCGCACACCTGGCGCGCGGTCGGCTGGCCGATGCCGTAGATGTACGTCAGCCCGACCTCGAGCCGCTTCTGGTTGGGAAGGTTGACGCCTGCGATCCGGGCCATCAGTGAGCCACCACTATCCCTGCCTTTGCTTGTGGCGTGGATTGGTGCAGATGACCCTGGTCGTGCCGTGCCGCTTGATCACGCGGCAGCGCTCGCACATCGGCTTGACGGAGGCGCGGACCTTCATCAGCGGTGCCTGAACGTGATGCGGCCGCGGGTCAGGTCGTAGGGCGACAGCT
Source organism: Gaiellaceae bacterium (assembly GCA_050697975.1). Lineage (GTDB taxonomy): Bacteria > Actinomycetota > Thermoleophilia > Gaiellales > Gaiellaceae > JBOHAW01. Next base: position 5,284 of record JBOHAW010000377.1, on the reverse strand, counting down.
CCACCTTCACCTTGTCGCCGGGGAGGATGCGGATGTAGTGCTTGCGCATCTTTCCGGAGATCTTGGCGAGCACGGTGTGACCGCCCTCGATCTCGACCCGGAACATCGTGCTCGGAAGCGCCTCCACGACCTCGCCGTCCACCTCGATTTTCTCTTCCTTGACTGCCAATTCCCCTCACAAAGACCGCGCCCGAGAGCGCGGTTGTCGGGACGAAAGCGTGCGCACGGCGAAGCCGCGCGCGGCCGCCTATCGTAGCAAACCGGCCTCGATGAGCGTCAGGATGCGCGGGCCGTCCTTCGTGACCGCGACGGTGTGCTCGAAATGGGCCGAGAGCGAAGCGTCCTCGGTCGAGATCGACCACTGGTCGTCGGCCAGGAAGATCCCCGGGCGGCCGGCGGTGATCATCGGCTCGATCGCGAGCGTCATGCCCTCCTGCAGCGCCGGGCCGCGACCCGGCTCGCCGAAGTTGGGGATCTGCGGCTCCTCGTGCATCGTCCGCCCGACCCCGTGCCCGACGAGCTGGCGCACGACCGAGAAGCCGGCCTCCTCCGTGATCCGCTGCACCGCCGCCGAGATGTCGCCGACGCGGTTCCCGCTCCGCGCCTGCTCGATTCCGGCCGCGAGAGCGGCCTCGCACGCCTGAAGGAGGGACTCCGCCTCGTTCGAGATCTCTCCGACCGGAAACGTGGTAGCGGAATCGGCCACGAGGCCGCCGAGCGTGACGCCGACGTCGACCGAGAGGATGTCCCCCTCGACCAGCTCGTAGCGCCCGGGAATCCCGTGTACGACCATGTCGTTCGGCGACGTGCAGATGGCCGCCGGGTAGCCGCGGTAGCCCTTGAAGGTCGGCTCGCCGCCGTGCGAGCGGATGAACTCCTCGGCGATCCGGTCGAGCTCGCCGGTCGTGACGCCGGGCCGGATGTGCTCGCGCAGCAGCTCGTGCGTACCCGCGACGACCGCTCCGGCCTCCGCCATCCGCTCGATCTCGCGGGCGGACTTGCGGATGATCATCGCACCGCCGCCTGTTCCAGCGCAGCCTGGATCTCGGCGAAGACCTGGTTGACGGTACGGTCGGCGTGGATGCCGACGAGGATACCGCGCGCGCGGTAGTGCTGGATCAGCGGCGCCGTCTCCTCGTGGTAGCGCGCGATCCGCCGCTCGATCGCCTCGGGAGTGTCATCCGTTCGACCCTCGTCGACCGCCCGGGTGAGCAACCGCTCGATCGCGACGGCGTGCGGGATCTGGAGCTCGAAGACGACGCTGAGGGACCGGTCGTTCTCGGCCAGCATCGCGTCGAGCGCGTCGGCCTGGGCAAGCGTCCGCGGGAACCCGTCGAGGACGAAGCCGTCGACGGCATCCTCCTCGCGGAGACGCGCCTCGATCAGCCCGATCATGAGCTCGTCGGGGACCAGCTCGCCCCGGTCGTAGATCGGCTTGACGCGCAGGCCGAGCTCGGTCCCCGAGGCGATCGCGGTGCGCAGCATGTCACCCGTGCCGACGTTGGCGAGCCCGTACTCCTCGGCGATCCGGCGCGCCTGAGTTCCCTTGCCCGAGCCCTGTAACCCGAGCAGTAGGACGTTCAGCGACACCTACTTGAGGAAGCCCTCGTAGGAGCGCGCCATCATCTGCGACTCCATCTGGCGCATTGTGTCGAGCGCGACGCCGACCGCGATGAGGATCGAGGTACCGCCGAGAGCGCCGGCGGTCGCCTGCGAGAAGCCGCCGTAGGCGATGAAGAGCGTCGGCAGCGTCGCGACGAGCGCGAGGTAGAGCGCGCCGGGCAGCGTGAGGCGCGTGAGCACGCGGTCGAGGTACTGCGCGGTCGGCGGGCCCGGCCGGATGCCCGGGATGTAGCCGCCGTACTTCCGCAGGTTGTCGGCCTGGTCGACCGGATTGAACTGCACCGCGGTGTAGAAGTACGTGAAGATCACGATCAGGGCGGCCTGGAAGATCATGTAAGGCAGGCTCGAGTAGTTGAAGTGCTGGTTGATGAAGCCCTGCGTCTGCGGGAAGTACTGGCCGATCGTGGGCGGGAAGGCCATCACTGCGGCGGCGAAGATGACGGGAATGACGCCGGCCATGTTCACGCGCAGCGGCATGTAGGTCGAGCCGCCCGCGGTCATCCTCCGCCCGACCATCCGCTTCGCGTACTGGATCGGGATGCGGCGCTGGCCCTCCTGGATGAAGACGATCGCGGCGATGATGCCGATCGCGAGCAGCGGGAAGAACAGCTTCTCGGTCGGGCCGCCGTTGACGAAGGCGTTGATGCCGGTCGGGAGCGCCGTCAGGATCGAAGCGAAGATCAGCAGCGAGATGCCGTTGCCGACGCCACGCTTCGTGATCAGCTCGCCCATCCACATCAGCAGCGTCGTGCCGGCGGTGAGCGTGAGCACGAGCAGGACGAGCCGCCCGGTGTTGAACTGGAGCACGCCCTGGCGCTCGAACAGGAATGCGTAGCCGGTCGACTGCGCCGCCGCGAGGGCGACGGTCAGGTAGCGCGTGTACTGGTTGATCTTGGCGAAGCCCGACTCGCCCTCCTTCTGGAGCTGCTCGAGGCGCGGGATCACGACCGTCATCAGCTGCAGGATGATCGAGGCGGTGACGTACGGCATGATCCCGAGCGCGAAGACCGAGAAGCGCGAGAGCGCCGAGCCGGAGAAGAGGTTGAGCAGTCCGAGCACGGTGCCGCCCTGGCCGCTGAAGTAGTTCTCGATCTGCTCCGAGTCGACGCCGGGAGCGGGGATCCAGGAGCCGAAGCGGTAGATGGCGAGGATGACCGCCGTGAAGAGGACGCGGCGTCGAAGCTCCGGTACGCGCCACGCGTTGACGAGCCAGGAGAACAAGCGCTACTCCGCTTCGGCCACTTCGGGCGCGGCCACTTCGGGCGCGGCCGCTTCGGGCGCGGCCGCTTCCGCCTCGGCCGCGTCGGGCTCGGCCGCTTCGGCCTCGGGCTCGGGCGCCCGTGCCTTCCTCGCCTTCTTCCTGCGCGGGTCGGCGGGCTCGCGCAACGCGGTGGCAGTGCCCCCCGCGGCCTTGATCTTCTCGCGCGCGCTCTCCGAGAACGCGTGGGCGGTGACCGTGAGCGCCTTCTTGAGCTCGCCGTTCCCGAGCACCTTGACGTCGGCCTTCGTGTTCTTGATCAGGCCCTTCTCGAGCAGCGTCTCGATCGACACCTTGTCACCGTCGGCGAAGACGCGCTCGAGGTCGCGGACGTTGACCGGGACGGTGTGGGTCCGGTGCGGGCCGATCGGCATCGCGTCCTTGGACGTGGCGCCGCGCTGCTTGCCGACGCGCATGTAGAGGGGCATCTGGCCGCCCTCGAAGCCGGCGCGCATCTTGTGCGAGCCCGAGCGCGCCTTCTGGCCCTTGATCCCGCGTCCCGAGTAGCGGCCCTTGCCGGAGCCGAGCCCACGGCCGACGCGCTTGCGGTCCTGCCGGGGCTGGGCCGGTGAGAGGTTGGAAAGACTGAGCTCGTCCGCCATCAGGAATCCTTGCCGCCTTCGACCCTCACGAGGTGGCGGACCTTCCTGAGCATACCGGCGAGCTGCGGGCTCTCGGCGTGCTCGACGGTGCGGCCGATCCTGCCGAGCCCGAGCGCACGCAGCGTGCCCCGGTGCCGCTCGGTCTGGCCGATCTGACTGCGCACCTGCGTGATCCTGAGCTTAGGCACCCGCAGGCTCCTCGGCAGGCGGCTGCTCCGGCTCGGCCACCGCAGCCGGCTCGACAGGCTCCGCCACTGCGGCCGGCTCGACCGGCTCCGCCACGTCCTCCGTCTCGACGGCCTTCTTCGAGATCGGCAGGATCTCGGACACAGTCTTGCCGCGCATGCGCGCGACGTCCTCGGGCCGCCGCAGCCCCTTGAGCGCGTTTACCGTCGCCTTGGCCATATTGATCGGGGTCGTCGTGCCGAGACTCTTGGCCAGCACGTCGCGGATGCCGGCGAGCTCGAGCACGGCCCGCACGCCGCCGCCGGCGATCACGCCGGTCCCCTCGCTCGCGGGGCGAAGGAAGACCCGCGCCGCGTCGAAGCGCCCCAGCGACTGGTGCGTGATCGTGGTCCCGTGCTTCGGCACCTGGAAGAGGTTCTTCTTGGCGTCGTCGACGGCCTTCGTGATCGCGAGGGGAACCTCGCGCGCCTTGCCGTAGCCGACGCCGACGCGGTCGACCTCGTCGCCGATCACCACGAGCGCGGTGAACGAGAACCGCCGGCCGCCCTTGACCACCTTGGCGACGCGGTTGATCTCGACCACCCGCTCCTTGAGCTCTCTGCTCTCCTGCATCTCGACTGCCATCAAAACTTGAGCCCTCCTTCGCGCGCACCTTCGGCGAGCGCCTTGACGCGGCCGTGGTACAGATAGCCGCCGCGATCGAACACGACGGTCTCGATTCCGGCCTTCTTCGCGCTCGCGGCCAGGAGCTTGCCGACCTCGGCCGCCTGGTCGGTCTTCGACCCCTTGAACGACTTCGGAAGGCCGAGCCAGCTCGCGCCGGCAAGCGTCTTCCCGCCCAGATCGTCGACGAGCTGCGCGGTGATGCCGCGGTTCGAGCGGAACACGGCCAGGCGAGGACGCTCGGCCGTGCCCGAGATCTTGCCCCGGATGCGGCGGTGACGGCGCTCGCGCGCCTGACGAACGGTCAGGACGCTCATGCCCGCTTCCCCACCTTGCGTCTGACGTACTCGCCTTCGTAGCGGATGCCCTTGCCCTTGTACGGCTCCGGCGGCCGCACGCGCCGGATCTCGGCGGCGATCTGGCCGACCTGCTGCTTGTCGACGCCCTTGACGATCACCTGCGTCGGCTGCGGCACCTCGAAGGTGATTCCGGGGGGCGCCTCCTTGACGACGGGGTGGGAGAAGCCGACGTTGAGCTCGAGCGACTCTCCGCGCATGATCGCGCGATAACCGACGCCCTGGATCTCGAGGCGCCGCTCGAAGCCCTTCGTCACGCCCTCGACCATGTTCGCGATCAGGGTGCGCGTCAGCCCGTGCAACGCGCGGTCCTCGCCGCGCTCGGTCGGACGCGTGACGACGATGTCGTCGCCCTGCTTCTCGACCTTCATCCGCGCGGGAACGACCTGCGTCAGCTCGCCGAGCGGCCCGTTCACCATGACGCGACCGGGGTCGAGCGACACGTTGACGCCGGCGGGCACGGGAATGGGCTGTCTACCGATTCGGCTCATGATTTTTCGCCTCCTTTGGAGTCGAAAAATCTAGAAAAGATGTGAAAGAGATTCTCATTCCAATCATCAACCTATCGTGTGGTGAAATCGTCGATTTCACCACAC
>JBOHAW010000376.1:0-14654 GCA_050697975.1 Gaiellaceae bacterium | reverse complement strand
GCCTCGCCCTGCGCGGCCTCGCACCCGCGCGCGTGCGCGTGCGCGTGGCGGTACCGCCCGCGACGCGCCGCCCGGCCGATCCCTCCTGGGCCAGAGCCCTCGCCGTCGCGGCCGGATTCGGCGTGGTGGCCGTCGCCGTCTTCGCGCTCGTCGGGGGCTTCCGCTCGTCGCCGTGGCTCGACGACGTCTGGGGGATCTGGCTGCCGAAGGGCGTTGCGCTCGACGGGCTCGGCCTCGACCCGCGGCTCTTCGCCGACAGCGGGCCGTACGTGAGCTTCGAGGTCCTCGACTACCCGCTCTGGTGGTCGATCCTGCTCAACTTCGACGTCCGTTTCGTCGGCGAGATCGACCTCCGCGCCGCCAACGCGCAGCTCACGCTCCTCGCCCTCGCCTTCCTCGGCTCGGCCGCGCGCCTCCTCTGGTGCTTCGTCCGCCCGTGGGTGCTCCTGTGCGCCCTCTTCCTGCTCGCCGCCTCGCCCGAGTTCTTCCGGCACGCCCAGGGCGGAATCGCCGACCTGCCGCTCGCGATCTACCTCGCGCTCACCGCCCTCGTCCTCGCAGGCTGGCTCGGCCGGCGTCACGGCTTCTACCTGCTGCTCGCGTTCGTCTTCGCGGCCGCAGCGCTCCAGATCAAGGGCGAGGGGCTGCCGCAGCTGCTCGTGATCGTCGCCGTCGCGAGCCTCGTGGGACTCGTGCGCGCCCGTAGCGCGCTGCCCGGGATCTGGCTCGCCGCGGGTGCTGCGCTGCTGACGGCCCTCCCGTGGCTCGCCTGGCGGCGGGCACACGACGTGGAGAGCCAAGTCGCGCCCGGCGACGCGCTCAGCCCCGCGTACCTGCTCGACCGCACCGACAGGATCGGGCCCAGCCTCGAGGCGCTGGCACGGCACCTGGTCAGCCCCGACGAGTGGCTGGTCGTCGTGCCGCTCCTCGTCGGTCTCGCGATCGCGGGCGCCGTGCGCGACCGGCGCGCGCTCTGGCTCGCGCCCGCGCTGCTCCTTGCCGCCGGCCTCGCCTTCTGGGTCTGGGCCTACTGGGCCGAGACGGAGAACCTCGACTACCTGCTCGGGACGTCGGCCTACCGGGTCGTCGACTCGCTCGTCCTCTGCGCCTGGATCTTCGTGCCGGTCCAGGCCGAGCTGCTCCTGCGGGGTCGAGAGGCCGGGGCGTCTGTAAGGTGACGCGCGTGCGGGTGCGGGTTGTCCTCTCTTGCCTGGCCGTGGCCGTAGCAGGCCTCTCGCTCCCGGCTCCCGCCTCGGCGCTGCGCTGGTGCGGCAACGACGTCGCCCAGACCGACCGCCTGCCCGAGGCGGTGGCCGCGCGCCAGATCCACGTCGTCTACGCGATCCCTTCCGACGGGGCCGACCGCTTCGCCGCGTCCGCCGGGCCGATCGTCACCGACGTCGCGGCGATCGACGCGTGGTGGCGGGCGCAGGACGCTGGTCGCGCGCCGCGCTTCGACCTGTTCGCCTTCCCCGGCTGCGACTCGACCCTGGGCCTGCTCGACCTCTCGTTCGTACGGCTCGCGCACGACGCCGCCTACTTCAGCCCGATCGAGACGCGCCTCCAGCGGCTGATCACGGACTTGGCCGCGCCGCCCGGGTCATTCGGAAACGGGTTCAAGAGGTATCTCGTCTACTACGACGCCCCGGTCGACCGGCCGGACGTCTGCGGGTTCTCGCCGATCGTCCCCGATCGCGGAGGCTTTCCGTCTCTCGTCTTCCTGCAGGCGTGTCCCTCCAACCTCGGACAGGGGCTCTCGATGGCTCTCACCGCGGGCCACGAGCTGATCCACAACCTCGGCGCCGTCGTCGACGCCGCGCCGCACAGGTGCGCGGACTCGGCGCACGTCTGCGACAACGGCAACGACTCGATGTCCGCCAGCTTCAACGATGCGTCGCGGCCCCTGTCGACCTACGCGCTCGACGTCGGCCGCGACGACTACTACGGGCACTCCGGTCCATGGTTTGACGTGCAGGACTCGCCCTGGCTCAGTCATCTGGATGCGCCGCAGTTCGAGCTCTCGGTCGCGATCACGGGCAAGCCGGCCGACAAGGTGACGAGCGATTTCCCCGGAATCGACTGCCCGACGGCCTGCCGGATTCCCTGGGACAGCGGTACGCCGGTCAGCCTCTCGGCGGCGACCGGCGACGAGGTCACCCGCTTCGTGGGCTGGCGAGGCGCGTGCACGGGCGCGCAGGAGAGCTGCGCTCTGGTCATGGATGCGCCGAAGTCGGTGACCGCGGTCTTCGGGCCGTCCACGTTCCGCGTCGCCGTCTCCGTCGCCGGCCGGGGCAGGGTCACGGCCCCGGGCTTCTCTTGCAGCCGCCGCTGCGCCGAGGCCTTCGACGCCGATACGCGGGTTCGCTTCCGCGCCGTCCCCGCGAAGGGGTGGCGCTTTACCGGCTGGAGCGGGAGCTGCCGGGGGACGCGGCCCTGCTCGGTGCGCATCGACGCCGCGCGCACGCTGCGGGCGACGTTCCGGCGACGCTGAGGTCGTCGCGTGAAGATCGGACCCCGAGCTAGCCGCGGGTGAAGACGAAGTCGCGGCCTCTGACGCCGCCATGGCAGGCGTAGCACACCGCGCCCCGCGCGAGCACCCCGAACCGGGACCGGGTGGAGCCGCGGACGTACTCGATCATCTCCCAGTCGTTGTTCCGCGGGCTGGCGCCCTTGACCTTCCGCATCACGGCGACGACGCCGACGAAGCCGCTTCCGGGCCGGGCGATCTCCTTCACGATCACCGTGCCGTACGGATAGCGCGCGCCGCGGATGCGCTTGCTCGCGTAGACGTTCTTCACGCCGAGGTGTGCGTCGCCCGTTCGCCGGGGCGGGATGGGGCTGCGGTTGAGCTTGAACCAGCCCTTGTAGCCGGCGGTGTACGAGGGCAGGCCGGGGAGCGCTCTGGCCTGAGACTCCTCCGAGCCGCCCTGCGCCAGCGAGACTCCGACCACGAGCGTGGCCGCAGCGAGCGCGATCAGCAGGATCCGGCCCACCGCTCATAGTCTGCCGCGTTCCGAGAACGTTGCAAGCGATCCTGCGGCAGGAGGTAGCCAAGGATGACGATCGACCACGCAGGAGCTTCGGGCACGCCCGTGGCTACGGCCCCCGCTGCTCCGACGCGCTGGCCGGAGACGCTCTACCGGTGGCTCTCGGCACCACTCCTCATCACGCTCGTCGGCGCCCTCCTCATCAACTACGTCATCCCGGGGATCACGGCGAAGTCGGAGAGCCACAAGCAAGCGCTCGAGATCAAGACCGGCCTCGTCGGCGAGCTGAGCAGGTCGGTCACGGACGCGGTCATCCGCTCCCGCTTCGTCGCCGGCGACGTGATCATGAAAGAGAGCAGCGTCAAGGGGCAGCAACGGTTCTACGACACCGGTCTCCGCGAGTGGGAGACGAAGCGCGGCGAGCTCCAGTCGCAGATCGAGGCCTACTTTCCGAGAACGCAGCTCGGGCAGGACTGGCGGGACCTGGCGACCGTCGTCAGCGACCTGTACACGTTGGCTGCGAGCGGTGTCCCCGACCGGGATGTGCGGGTAGAGAGGATTCGCGATTACGTCGACGCGCACCACGGCGCCCGAGCGCGGGGCGAGATCGTTCGGGACGTGCTCGTGCATGATCGGCCCCGCCCGGAGGAGCGGCCGGAGCGCGACAACAACTTCCGCGCGGTCTACAGAACCGCCGGGGACTTGCTCCTCTTGAGCGGCGACGGCTTCGTCTCCGGCGTCCTCGACGCGGAGGTCTCAGGCCTCTAACGAGCATGCGACGGAGCGCTACGCGCCAACGACGCTGAACGTACGGGCGTCTGGCTGGCAGAAGCGGGCCGTCCGGTCAGCTTCCGTGCGGATCTCGGCCAACGCGGCACGAGCGATCTCGACGTGCGGCGTGATCCTGATCTCCACCATGTCCCGCTCGCGCTGCAGCTCCCAGCTGGCGGCGACGCGGCCGTCGACGGTCACCGTCGAGTCACCGCTGAGGGTGAGCCTCAGGCGCTGCACGGCAGGCGGGAGGATCCGCTCTCGGTCGGCGTAGGCGAGCAGCGGCTGGTCCCAGCGCGCGAGCAGGCGCACGGGAAGCGGCGTCGATGCGGGTGGCAGCGGCTGGCCGGGAAGGTCGAGCAGCTCGCCGCCGTGCTCATCACGGTAGGAGACGGTCCCCAGGCGGTCGAGGGCGGCGACGAAGTCACGCTGCGCAACGCCGGCCCAGGCAGCGACGTCGCGGCGGCTGGCGGGGCCGTAGGCGGCGAGGTAGCGGCGGAGCACGACTGCGGCTGCGTCCACTGGTTCAGGCAGCGGGCGCGGGTCGACGACGAAGCTCACCCGACGCTGCTCTCGCCAGTAGCCCGCCGGAGGCAACTGCACGAGTGGGAGCACGGCGCGAGCGAAGATCGCCGGCGTCCAGAGGTCTGGCGTCACCCCCTCGTAGCGCCCGACCCGATCGCGGATCTCCGCATTCGTGCGCGGTTCGCTCAGCCAGGCTCCCAGCTCGGCGGCCACCTGCGCCTCGTCGAGGTGCGGATAGCGCCGGCGCCAGGCGCGCATCCGTGTCTGGCGGGCGAATTGCGCGTAGGCCGGGTACTCGTCACCCGCAACGAGGTGGAGCGTCTGGCGCATGAGAGTCGTCTTGAGGACGCGCCCGCTGTCCAGTGCCGCCTGCAGATCGGCCTGGATGAAGCCGTCGAGGCGGGCGGCGAGCGCGACATACGGAGCGGGCGAGTGCTGGCCCTGCACCGGCGTGAGCAGACGGATCGCGTCAGCAGGAGCGAGTCGCCGGCGGGCGATCAGGAGCTGGCGGGCAGCCAGGGCGGCGGTGAGCTCGGGACGCGTGAGCGTCTGCACGGGGAGAGCGTACGGCTGGGAGCAGCGTCGAACGGAGGCGGCGTAGTGCGCTGCACCGGCATCGGCGCTTTCGTCGGCGATCCGCACGACATTTCCGGAAGCAGTTCCGGAACGTCTCCTATGCGGATGAGAGGACTTGAACCTCCACGGGGTTGCCCCCACACGGCCCTGAACCGTGCGCGTCTACCAATTCCGCCACATCCGCGCGGACGGACAGTGTAGCGAGGGTCTTAACCCATTCTGAACCTGGCGCCCGTACCATGACGGGCTTGAAACGGGGTCTTCTTCTCCTCGGCTGCGTCCTATCGGCCCTCGCAGTCTGCGGCCCGGCGATCGCCGCCGCGCCCGGGCCGGTCGAGCTCGTCGTGACGCTCGACGCGCCGCCCTTGGCGCGTGCCGTCGCCTCGAGCCGCGCGCTCACACAGGGGGCCAAGCGGCAGCGGCTCGATCTCCGCACGCCCAGCAGCGTGTCGTACCTGCGCGGGCTCGCAGCCTCGCAGCGCGCGCTCGAGGCCCGCATCACGCGAGCGATCCCGGGCGCGCGCGTGCGCTGGCGCTACGGCGTCGTCCTCAACGGGCTCGCGGTTGTCGTCCCGGTCGGCGCGGCCGAGCGGCTCGCCGCCGTGCCGGGCGTCGCCGGCGTCTTCCCGAGCGTCCGCTACCGCGCGCGCCTGGACCGCACCCCCGGGCAGATCGCGGCGCCCGCCCTCTGGGGCTCCGACTTCAGCACCGCCGGCGCCGGGATCAAGATCGGCATCGTCGACGACGGCGTCGACCAGACGCACCCATTCTTCAGCGCTCGCGGCTTCGCCTTCCCCGCCGGCTTCCCGAAGGGGGACGCCGCCTTCACCACGGCGAAGGTGATCGCAGCCCGGGCGTTCCCGCCCGCCGCTCCCGCCTGGCGGCACGGGGCCAAGCCGTTCGACCCGGAGCTCTCAGAGCACGGCACGCACGTAGCGGGGATCGCAGCAGGGAACAACGCCGTCGCCGTCGACGGCGGTCGCACGAGCGTGACCGGCGTGGCGCCACGGGCCTACCTCGGGAACTACAAGGTGCTGACGATCCCGACCGCCTCGGGTGTCGGCCTCGACGGCAACTCGCCCGAGATCGCGGCCGGCATCGAGGCAGCCGTTCGCGACGGCATGGACGTGATCAACCTCTCCCTGGGCGAGCCCGAGATCGAGCCGACCAGGGATCTCGTGGTCGCGGCGATCAACGCTGCCGCGGACGCCGGCGTCGTGCCGGTCGTCGCGGCCGGGAACGACTTCAACGACTTCGGCCGCGGCTCGGTCGGATCGCCGGGGACGGCCGCAAAGGCGATCACCGTCGCCGCAGCCACGAGCGGCCGCGGAGGAGGCGGCGCCGGCATAGTCGCGGGCTTCTCCTCGTCCGGGCCGACGCCGATCTCGCTCCAGCTCAAGCCCGACGTGACTGCGCCCGGTGGCGAGATTCTCTCGTCGGTGCCCGCCAGAGAAGGGCTCTGGGCCGTCTTCAGCGGCACGAGCATGGCCGCGCCGCACGTGGCGGGCTCGGCCGCGCTGCTCCGCCAGCGGCATCCGGCCTGGACCGTCGCGCACGTCAAGTCGGCCCTCGTCCTGACGGGCACGCGGGCCCTCGCCGACGGTAGCGGCGTCGCCGAGGCCGCACCGCTGCGCGAGGGCGGCGGCCTCGTCAACCTCCTGCGTGCGAACGACCCGCTCGTGCTCGCGACGCCGGCAAGCCTGTCATTCGGGCTGCTCCGGCGCGGAGCGACGGCCACACGCACGGTCGACCTGACGGACGCAGGCGGCGGCGCGGGCGCATGGGCGGTCTCGTACGAGGCGCGCGACCCGGGCGCGGACCTGACGCTGCCGGCCACGGTGACGGTGCCGGGGCGGATCGAGGTCCGGGCCACCGTGCCGAGCGGGGCCCAGGACGCCGACGTGCAGGGGTTCGTCGTCCTCACGCGCGGCGCCGAGCAGCGCCGGATACCGCTCTGGCTGCACGCGTCGGTCCCGTCGCTCGGCCGCCACCGGACTACCGCGCTCGCGCGCACGGGGATCTACCGCGGCAACACCGCCGGCCGTCCGGCGCTCGTCGGCCGCTATCGCTATCCGGAGGACCCCTCCGGAGCGGACGTGGCCGCGCAGCTCGACGGACCCGAGCAGGTCTTCCGCGTCCGCATCGGCCGGCTGGTTCAGAACTTCGGCGTTGCCGTCCTGTCGAGCGCGAAGAACGTCCGCGTGCAGGCGCGTATCGTCGTGGCCGGGGACGAGAACCGTCAGGTCGGCTACACGTCACTGCCGATCAACCTGAATCCGTACCTGCCCGACTTCCTCGACCCGCGGCCCGTCTCGGGCGCGCTGCGCCCGGCGCCAGGCCAGTACGACATCGTCTTCGACTCACCCACTCGCGCGCAGGCCGGCCGGTTCCGCTTCCGCTTCTGGATCGACGACACGAAGCCGCCGGCGCTGCGGTTCGTCGCCCGCGCCGTCGGGATGAACGCTCCGTTGCACGTCGCGGTCACCGACGCCGGCTCCGGCGTCGACCCGGAGTCGATCCGCGCGACTGTCGACGGTCGCGCGACGATCGCCAGGCTGGCCGGCGCACGCATCCGGATCTCGACCGACGGCCTCTCGCGCGGCCGCCACCTCCTCGTGCTCCAGGTCTCGGACTACCAGGAGACGCGCAACAACGAGAACGTGCTGCGCATCCTGCCGAACACGCGGCGCGTGGTCGCCGCGTTCACGATCCGCTAGCGCCGCCGTCCGGTCGCTAGCGGCGTCCGTTTTCCTCTTCGCGCTCCTCGATCGTGGGGAGACGCGAGAGGTCCCGCTCGACGCTCGCCGTGAACTCCTCCGTCTCCGTGCGGAGCGGGTCCTCGTTTTCCTCCGAGCGGAGCAGCCTGAAGTTCGCCTTGCGCCGCGTGCGCTCGCGGGTGCGCCTCGCCTCGACGCCGAAGCGCCGCTCGAGGCGCGGCCACTCCGCACCGACCAGCACGACGACGGCGCAGGTGAGCAGCGCGATCGACACCCAGGTCACGCCCGTGATTCTAGCGGCCTGCTCCCTGGTAGATTCGCAGCCATGCGGCGGACGATTCTGCTCCTGACTGCCGCGGCCGGCCTCGCAGGCCTCCAGCCCGCCGGCGCGCTCGCCGGCGAGCAGACGCTCACCTTCACCTCCGCTCCGGTCACGGTCTCGGGCTACGGCGTCGCCACGAGCGGGATGCTCGCGCCGTCGCCCACACTCGACGGCTACGTCGTCGGCATGACGGCCGAGGTCGTCGACGCCCACGGTAACGTCCAGGGCCGCGACCGCATCATGCTCCACCACATCGTCTTCGGGAAGCTCGGGGTGCCCGACTACACCTGCGGAGGCGGCGTCGAGCGCTTCTACGCCGAGGGCGAGGAGCGGCTCGCGTTCGCGCTGCCTCGCGGCTACGGCTATCCGAACCGCGGAGCCGACAGCTGGGCCTTGCTGTACATGCTCATGAACCACCGCTCCGAGACGCTCACCGGCTACATCCGCTACACCGTCCGCTACGTCACCGGGGAAGCGCTCGTGCCGGTCAAGCCGGTCTGGCTGGACGTTCGCAACTGCACCGGTCTCGATCCGGTCTTCGACGTGCCGGGAACCGGCAAGCGGTTCTCGACCTTCACCGAGACGGCGGACTTCACGATCCGGGAGAGCGGGCGCCTCGTCGCGGGCGGCGGCCATCTCCACGGCGGCGGCGTTCGGCTCGAGCTCCGCAACCGCACCTGCGGCGGCACGCCGTTCACCTCGCTGCCGACCTGGGGCGGCCCCAAGCCGAAGCCGCTGCTCCACGAGCCGGGGCCGACGAAGATGTCGCAGTTCACGAGCGCCGCCGGGATCCCCGTGGCGGCCGGCCAGACGCTGCGCCTCGCCGCCGTCTACGACAACGACCGTCCGCACACCCGTGCGATGGGAATCATGCTCCTCTTCCTCGCTCCCGCGCCGGTCTCAGGCTGCCAGGCGACTCCGCCGCTCGAGATCGACCTGGGCCGTCCGACGGCGCCGCCGCCGTTCACGATGCCGCTGCCCCGCGCCCCTCGCGGGCCGCTCGCGCGGGACATCGGCAGCACCTGGGTCGGCGATTTCCGCTACGGGCACGAGCGCGTCTCGCTGCGGCGCGGGACGACGTTCAGCTGGCGCTTCATCGGTGCGACCCAGCACGACGTCACGCTCGTGAGCGGGCCGGAGGGCTTCTCGGCGCCGTGGACGCTCGCCGGGACGTTCCGCTTCCGCTTCTCGCGACCGGGCACCTACCAGCTCTTCTGCTCGTTGCACCCGGCGAGGATGTCGCAGGTCGTCACCGTCAGACGGTAGTCATCTCCGGGACGCTCAGGAGCTGTGGCACGCGCAGACGCGCTCGCCCAGCTCGCGGCGCTCGAACGGAAGTCCGCAGCGCCCGCAGCTCGGCGGCACGACGTGCGCCCTCACGAGTATCGACCGCATCAGCGTGGCGGCGAGCGAGACGTAGAGCAGGAACAGCGTGAGGGTCATGCCGAGAGGTATCGGCTCGGATCGGCCCTCGGTTTAGCCCGGAAAGAAGGAGATGTCGAGGAAGACGACGACGGCGATGCTGCCGACCGCGAGGAGCACAAGCGCGAGGAAGCCGAGCGTCCGCAGCCACGCCGGCGCCCTGGACGTCTGATCGCTCATGCGTTCGAGGCGCTCGAGCAGGCGTTCGAGCAGGCGTTCCGCCCGATCGAACTCGAGCGCGAGGATTCCGAGGCCGACCGCGATCACGATCAGCCCCGGCCCCGGTACCCCGGGGAGGCTGAGAGCGACCCCGGCGAGGATCAGCAACGCGCCGACGATCACGAAGGCGGCCCGGTAGAGCTTCCCGCGCTGTTTGTGCCGCTCCTTGCGCTCGCGGACGCGCTCCATGGTGCGGCCGTACCGATTCCTCTCGACCGCCATCGGCCGACAGCTTAGCCGCCGGGATACCATGCGCCGGTGAGCGACGTGATGGCTCATGCCCCCATGCGGGCGCCGGCCGGCACGCCTGTCGAGCGCGCCGCGCTCGAGCGCTACGCGGACGTGATCGTCGAGCTCGGCTCGAACGTGCAGCCGGGCCAGATCGTCGAGATCCGGTGTGAGCTGGAGCACGTGGAGCTCGCGCGCGCACTCGCCGCCAGCGCCTACCGGCGCGGCGCGCGCTTCGTCGACGTCTGGTACATCGATTCCGACGTCCGCCGCGCCCGCTTCGAGCACGCCGACCCCGACACGCTGGACTTCGTCCCGCGCTTCCATCGCGAGCGCGTCCTGCAGCTGGGCGAGCAGCACTGCGCGCGGATCGCCCTCTCGCCGATGGCGACACCGGGCCGCTTCGACGACCTCGACCCCGCACTCGTCGCGCGCGACCGCTTCCCGCTGATCCCCGAGTACATGCGGGTGATCAACGACAACACGACCAACTGGACGGGCGCGATGTGCCCGACGCCGGCGTGGGCCGAGCTCGTCCACCCCGACGTCGGGCCGGAGGAGGCGCTCGCGGTGCTCTGGCAGCAGGTGCTGCACATCTGCCGCCTGGACGAGCCCGACCCGGTCGTCGCCTGGGGCGCGCGGCTCGACGCCCTCACCGAGGCCGAGACGCGCCTGAACGAGCGCCGCTTCGACGCGCTCCAGTTCGAAGGGCCCGGCACCGACCTCACCATCGGCCTCCTCCCCAGCTCGACCTGGCACAGCGGCATCTCGTACACCGTGGACGGGATCGCGCACCTGGCGAACATCCCGACGGAGGAGACGTTCACCGCGCCCGATCCGCAGCGCGTGGACGGCGTCGTGCGGTCGACGAAGCCGCTCCAGATCAAGTCCGGGACGCTCGTGCGCGGCCTGCGCGTGCGCTTCGAGGGCGGACGCGCAGTCGAGATCGACGCCGACTCGGGGGCGGAGGCGCTGCGGACCCTCTGCGCCTCCGACGAGGGCGCCTCGCGGCTCGGGGAGGTCGCGCTCGTGGACGGGCAGGGCCGCGTCGGCGCGCTCGACACCGTCTTCTACTCGACGCTGCTCGACGAGAACGCCGCGAGCCACATCGCGCTCGGCAGCGCCTATTCGGAGACGGTCGGCGACGAGGATCGGGACCGCGCCAACGACAGCTCCATCCACGTCGACTTCATGATCGGCGGAGAGGACGTCGCGGTCACGGGGCTCACGAGCGGCGGCGAGCGCGTGCCGGTGCTCGTGGACGGAGACTGGCAGATCTACTAGTTCAGGTCTCGCCTTCGACGGGCGTGCCGCGCAGGAGGACGTAGAGGCCGAGGTCGTAGAGAGCCTTGATCGCGCCCCCGACGAGGAAGGGCGCGCCGAGGGCGACCCCGACCAGCGCGCCGGCGGCAAGCGGCCCGGCCGGCCTGGCGGCATACCGAGCCGCGTTGGTGTAGGCGGCCGCCGCGGTGCGCTCGCTCTCGTCGACGACGGCCGCGACATAGGCCTGGCGCGTGGGCACGTCCATCTGGCTCAGGGCCGAGCGGGCGAGGAGGAGCCCGAAGGCGAGCTCGAGGCTGGGCGCGAAGGCGATCGCCGCGAGCAGCAGATTCGAGGGCAGGTGTGTGAAGACCATCGTCCGCAGCAGGCCGATCCGCGCCGCGATCCGGACCGCGACCTGAAAGGAGGCGGCCTGCAGGAGACCGACGGCGAAGAAGACCGCGCCGAGCATCTCGGCCGAGACGCCGAACCGGCGCGCGAAGAGGTAGGCGATCAGGGCCTGCGTGACGAAGCCGCCGCCGAAGCTGTCGAGGGCGAAGAGACCCGAGAGGCGAAGGACGACGCCGCGCGAACGGTGCAGCGCGGGCAGCACGTCGCCCCCGAGCACGACACCGCGCTCGACGGCCGGCGAGAGGCGCGTGGCGAGCACGCTCGCCGCCAGGGCGGCGAGGGGATAGGCGAGCAGCAGCCGCTGCGAGCCGGGCAGCGCCGGCAGGACGCCGCCGAGGAGCGCGGGCCCGCCCGCCGCGAGCGCGCCCAGCGAGCCAGCGAGCGTGGCGACCGTGTTGTAGCGGGCGAACAGGCGCGTGCGGCCTCTCCCGGCCTCGAGCTGTGCCAGCATCGCCTGCTCGAGAGACGCGAAGGGACCCGACTCGACGACTTCGGCCGAGACCGTGCCGCTGAGCGCGGCGAGGACGAGGAGCAGCGGCTCGGTCGTCAGGGCGAACGCCGTGCCGGCGACGGCCATGACTGCGAGCAGCGCCCGATAGACGCGGCGGCGCCCGGCGCGATCGCCGTACCGGCCGACCGTGAGCGAGACCACGGCGCTGCCGGCGAGCAGCGCAGCGAAGACCCCGCCGGCCTCGAGGCCGGACAACCCGGCCCGGGCCAGCGACAGGCCGATGACGACGCTGCCCAGGCCGTACGCGAAGGCCCGGAGGGCCTGGATGGCGAGGAGCGTGCGGGCGTCGGCGCTCAGGCGCGCGCCGCGACCTGTCCCCGGCACCAGGCGTACAGGGCGTCGTACACCGGCATCGAGAGCTCGAGCTGGCGCTGGTCGCCGAGGCTCAAGGAGTGGAAGCCCTCGGCGATGGCGAGCAGTCCCGGCGACTGCGGCGTCGCGTCGCGATCGTCGGCGATATCCGCGCCGTGAACGATGCGCGCGAGCAGGTGCACCGCCGGGTCGTCGATCCGGAACTCCTCGACCAGCACCTCGAAGCTGCACAGTCCGTCGCGATGCGTGTAGTCCGCGCCGGGCGCGTCGTAGGAGCGGGCGCCCTCGCGTCGCGCCACGTCGAGCACCCGGTCGGTCGGGACGTAGACGAACTCCGCCTGCGGGTCGATGAAGTTCTTGATCAGCCAGGGACAGGCGATGCGGTCGGTCTTCGGCCGCTCGCGCGTCACCCACCTCACGCCGGCTCCCGTCCGAGCAGCACCGCGCGCTGTTGGTACTCGTAGAGCCCGTCGAAGAGCTCCCCGGCGAGCGCGAGCAGCGCCTCGTCGTCGCGTACGAGCGAGAGTCCGCGCAGGAGCACGTCGACGCCGGCGGCCTCGGGGGCGTCGTAGCGCTCGTCGGCCAGATCGGCCTCGTGGACGATCCGCGCGATCCCGTGCAACGCCGGGTCGTCCAACCGGTACCGCTTCAGGAACGTCTCGAAGCTGCAATCGCCGCCGTGATGCGACAGCTCGGCGCCGCGCATGTCGAACGGCGTGGCGTCGTCGGGCACCTCGTCCGGGTCGTCGACGAAGACGAACGCCGCCTCGGGGTCGAGAAAGCGCCGGATCAGCCAGGCGCAGGCGGCGCGGTCGACATGGCAGTTACGGCGGGTCGCCCACTTCACGCTTCCACCTCGACCAGGGACGCCAGCTCCTCGACCGCCCGCGCCGCCTGCTCGCGCTCCGGCGGTGGGAAGTAGTCGCGGGAGCGCATCGCGCGCAGGGCGCGCCGAAGGCGTGCGAGCGTGCGCCGCCGCGACGTCGCGCTCGTCGTCCGCACCTCGCCCGCGGCCTCGATCACCGTGCGGTACTCGGCCGCCGCGCGCTCGGCCATCCGCGCCGCGAGCGCCCGCTCCTGCGATCGGGAGCCCGGCTCGCCGATCCAGACGGTCGCCTCGCCGCCGGCGTCGACGATCTCCTCGGCCAGCCACTCGAGCTGCTCCTGCGTCCGGCTATCGCGGGGCAGCGCGACCAGGCCGTCGACGAGCTGCAGCGCGCCCAGCCGCCGCAGCTTGCGCCAGACGGCGATGCGCGGAGTCGACGGCTCGCGCGGAATCCGGTAGGCGACGAGCACCCACTGGGACTGTGACGACATGTCGTCGACAGACTAGCGTAACCGTGGTTGCATCGCAACCGTGGTTGCATTACCTTTGCGCGGATGAGCGTCGCCGGCTATCTGCGGGCGCTTCGGCCGGGACTGCCGCCGGACGTCTACGTCCTCCATGCCGGCCTCGTCGTCACCGCCGTCGGCAACGGCGCCGTGATCCCGTTCGTCCTTGCCCGTCTTCGCCTGCGGGCCCGGACGCCCAGCTCCGAGACGAGTGCGGGCTACCGCGAGGTGCTGCGCGATCGCGCATTCGTCAGACTGCTTGGCCTCAACTTCGCGTTCGTGGTGGCGTCGGTGGCCCTGATCAACTCGATGTTCCCGGTCTTCGCCAAGAACGAGGCCGGTGTCGGCGAGGACGCGATCGGCCTGCTGTTCCTGCTCAACTCGCTACTCATCGTCGGCGTCCAGCTACCGGTTGCGAAGGCGATCGAGGGCCATCGCCGCGCGCGGGGCCTCGCGCTCATGTGCCTGCTGTTCGCCTCCTGCTGGTCACTGGTGGAGCTGGCCGGCGCCGCGCCGGCGGCGGCAATCGCGCTCCTCGCGGTCGCCGTCGTCTGCATGGGGGTCGGCGAGTGCCTCTACGACTCGATCTACGGGCCGCTGGTCGCCGACCTGACCCCGGAGGGACGCACCGGTCGCTACATGGGAGCGAGCGGGCTCTCGTGGCAGCTCGGTTTCATCACCGCCCCCGCGCTCGGCGGCGCGGTGCTCGGGCTCGAGCCCTTCGCCCTCTGGCCGCTCGCCGCCGGTGTGGCGCTCGTCGCGGCAGCGTGCTCGCTCCGGTTCGAGTCCTCCCTGCTGCCCGGGCTCAGACGCACGCCGCGCCGGTCGCCGCCGCGGCCCGGGCCCGAGGCGCAGGCGGCGGAGGCGGTGCCGTGACGTCCGTGGCGCCCGTGCGCGACCTGCTCGAGCAGCTCGTCGCGATCGACTCCGTCAACCCGACGCTCGTGCCCGGCGGCGCCGGAGAGGCCGAGATCGCTCGCTTCGTCGCCGCCTGGCTGGCCGACCGGGGGCTCGACGTCCAGCTCGGCGAGCTCGCGCCCGGCCGGGCGAACGTCGTAGCC
>JBOHAW010000375.1:0-4614 GCA_050697975.1 Gaiellaceae bacterium | reverse complement strand
GCCCGGGCCTGGTGCGCGGCGCCGTTCGTGTTGCGCGCGACGTCGACCGCGCGCGACTCGCGGATCACGGTCACCTTCACCTGGCCCGGGTACTCGAGCTGATCCTCGATCTCGCGCGCGATCTCGTGCGAGAGCAGGACGGCGGCATCGTCGTCGATCTCCGCCGGCTTCACCATCACCCGGATCTCGCGCCCCGCCTGGAGGGCATACACCTTCTCGACGCCCTTCTTCTGCGCGGCCAGCTCCTCGAGCGCCCCGAGGCGCTTGATGTAGTTCTCGAGGCTTTCGCCGCGAGCGCCCGGCCGTGAGGCGGAGATGGCGTCGGCGGCGATCAGCAGCACGGCCTCGACCGTCTGCGGCTGCACCTCGTAGTGGTGGGCCTCAATCGCGTGGACGACCGCCTGCGACTCGCCGTAGCGCTTGGCCAGCTGCGTCGAGATCGCCGCGTGGGAGCCCTCGACCTCGTGCGTCAGCGCCTTGCCGATGTCGTGGAGCAGCGCCGCCCGTTTCGTGGACTTGATCCCCGCGCCGAGCTCGGTGGCCATGATCCCCGACAGGTGCACGACCTCGAGGGTGTGCTTGAGCACGTTCTGGCCGTAGCTCGTGCGGAAGCGCAGACGGCCGAGCACCTTGACGAGCTCCTCGTGGAACTCACCGCAGTTCGCCTCGAACACCGCTTGCTCGCCGGCCTGGCGGATCGAGTCCTCGAGCTCCGCCTTCGACTGGTAGTACATCTCCTCGATCCGCGCCGGGTGGATGCGCCCGTCCTCGATCAGCTTCGCCAGGGTCAGCCTGGCCACCTCGCGCCGGAGCGGATCGAACGAGGACAGGACCACGGCCTGCGGCGTGTCGTCGATGATGAAGTCGACGCCCGTCATGTGCTCGAGCGCACGGATGTTTCGACCCTCCCGGCCGATGATCCGGCCCTTCATGTCGTCTGAGGGCAGCTCGACGAGGGAGACGGTTGTCTCCGCCGCGTGACTCGCGGCCACGCGCTGGAGCGCGTCGGCGACGAGATTCCGCGCGCGCCGTTTGGCCTCGGTGCGCGCCTCCTCGTCCAGCTGGCGGACCCGCCGGGCCAGCTCGTGGCGGACGAGGTCCTCGGAGCGCTCGAGCAGATGCTGCTTCGCCTCGCTCAGAGTCATGCCCGAGATGCGCTCGAGGGCGGCCAGCTCGCCTGCCTTGGCCTGCTTGAGCTCGTCCTGGAGCTGCCTCAGGTGAACCTCGCGGTCGGCCATGCCCTGCTCGCGCCGGGCCAGCTCGGTCAGCTTGGTCTCCACCTCCGCCTCACGAGCGAGCACCCGCTCCTCGCTCTTGATGCTCTGCGCTCGCCGCTCCTGCACCTCGGCCTCGATGTCGGCGCGGAGCTTGATGCTCTCCTCGCGGGCGTCGATGTGCGCCTCCCGGCGCACCGCCTCGGCCTGCCGTTCCGCGTCGGTCAGGATGGTGGCGCGATTCCGCTCGGCGGCCGTGAGGCGCGAGGCCTGCCAGAAGCGAAGCACGATCGTTCCGAGTGCGGCCCCGACCGCGAGCCCGACCAGTGTTCCGATGACAACGAGCATGGCGGCTCCTGCCTCTGAACCCGCACGGGAGGCATCCCGGGATCGGTCAAGGCGGAGCCGAAGGCTCCCCGTGAGCGGCCTAGCGTCGTTGCGTCGTCAGGTGGTTCGTACTCCTATGACGGTTGACATCTGGTCGCTTCGAAGTTTTCACGATTCCTCGACAGATTCCGGAAATGCAGCTTGTGCAGGGCAATATTCGAATGGAGAACGCATCCTATCGTCGCTCAGGCGCCAGCGCCAGCATCGGCGCCGACGACCGCCTCGACCGCGTCGTCCGCGAAGCCCTTCCGGGCGAGGAACCGCGCCGTGGCCGCGGTGCGGCCTCGGTTCTCGGCGATGCGCTCGGCCCGCTCCCGTTCGGGCTCGAGCTCGGCCAGCGCTCGCTCGACGAGCCCGGCGTCGACTCCCTCGCGCTCGAGGTGCCAGCGAATCGCAGCGTCGCCGAAGCCGCGATCGGAGAGCGCGTGGGCCCGTCCGCACGCGAAGCGCTCGTCGTCGACGAGGCCGGCGCGCGCGAGCGTGTCGAGGGCCTCCGACCGCTCTCGCTGGGCGACTCCCGCCTGCCGCAGCCGCTCGTCGAGTGAGCGTCGCGACAGGTCTCGGACGGCCAGCGCCCGCGTGGCCCGGGAGAGCGCCTTCGTCCGGCGAAGCTCGCGACCGAGGTCTCGCAGGCGCGGACGGTCGAGCTCGCCGCCGAGCGCGAGACCGGCCCGGACGACGACATCGACGGGCAGCGTACGCCACGGCTCGCCGTCGAGCTCGATCGCGACGCTCCCGCGGCGGCCCTCGCGAAGCCCGGTGATCGCGGGCACTCAGCGCTCGACGGTCGACGCCGCCTTCGCCTCCGCCTCGTCGGGAACCTGACCGTTCTGCTGCTCGCGGCCCGCGCCGGCGGCAGACGGCAGGAGCCGCGCAGAGACGACCTGCTCGGGCGGAGCCTCGGCCTGGATGCCCGCCAGGATCAGCTGGCAGACGTCCGGGTGCTCACGCAGGAACGCGGTCGCGTTGTGCCGCCCCTGCCCGAGCCGCTCGTCGCCGAAGCTGAAGTAGGAGCCGGACTTCTGCACGATCTTCCGCTCGAGCGCCGTGTCGAGCACGGTGCCTTCCCAGGAGATGCCGGAGCCGTAGATGATGTCGAACTCGGCCTGCTTGAACGGCGGGGCGACCTTGTTCTTCACCACCTTCACGCGGACGCGGTTGCCGATCGCCTCGACGCCCTCCTTGAGCGTCTCGATCCGCCGGATGTCGAGCCGCACCGATGCGTAGAACTTGAGCGCCCGCCCGCCCGGTGTCACTTCAGGTGACCCGAACATGACCCCGATCTTCTCGCGTAGCTGGTTCGTGAACAGGCAGATCGTGTCGGTGCGGTTGAGCGTGCCGGCGAGCTTGCGGAGGGCCTGGCTCATCAGTCGCGCCTGCAGGCCGACGTGGGTGTCGCCCATCTCGCCCTCGATCTCCGCCTTCGGGGTCAGCGCGGCGACCGAGTCGACCGCCACGACGTCGAGCGCGCCGCTTCGAACGAGCAGCTCGCAGATCTCGAGCGCCTGCTCGCCCGTGTCGGGCTGCGAGACGAGGAGGTCGTCGATGTTGACCCCGATCCGGCGCGCGTACTGCGGGTCCATCGCGTGCTCGGCGTCGATGAAGGCGCAGATGCCGCCGCGACGCTGCGCCTCGGCGATCACGTGGTAGACGAGCGTCGTCTTGCCCGACGACTCGGGCCCGAAGACCTCGACGACGCGCCCGCGCGGGAGCCCGCCGATGCCGAGCGCGAGATCGAGCCCGAGCGACCCGGTCGAGATCGCGCCGATCGAGACGGCGGCGTGGTCGTTCATCTTCATCACCGCGCCCTTGCCGAACTGCCGCTCGATCTGGCCGAGGGCGACATCGAGTGCTTGCTCGCGATCCAACCTGATCAACCTCCTAGCGCAACTGATTCGAGGACGTCGTACTGCGCCCCGGAAGGTCGCAGCACTGAATGGTAGACAGCCGCCCCGGACGGACTGAACCGCCCGAGGTCGGGCGCCGGCGGCCGCAGGCGCGGCGGCTCGCGAAACCGGAGCACCGTGACGTGAGGAAGCCAGCGCCGCTGCTCCCGGCGGTAGACCCCGAGCGCCTCGAGCTGCTCGTGAACACGGCCGGCCAAGGCCTCGGCGGCGCCGGCCTCGTCCTCGAGCTCGAGCATGCCGACGCTGCGGGTCTCGCGGTAGCGCCGAGGCGCGAACACGATCGGCGCGGCGGCAGCGGCCGCGCTCTCGAGCACGGACCGGATGCCGTCGAGATCGGCGGCCGGACGCGGCCCGAGGAAGGCGAGGGTGACGTGCAGGTTCTCGCGCGGTACCCGACGGCCGAGCAGGTGTTCGTCCCCCCAGGACTCGATCCCGTCGAGCACCCCGGCGGGGAGGCGCAGGCCGCAGAAGAGTCGTAACCGCTCACGGCCCTCAACGCTAGCGTGGAGATTCACACCGCTCTGTGACCGTCCTGTGTCAAGAGGCGCCGCACGAGGTGGAGGGCCGTCACCGCCGAGCGCCGCCGGATCGACTCCCGGTCGCTGCGCAGGCTGAAGTCGGCCGCCCGCTCTCCGTCGGGCGCCGAGGCGTGGAAGTAGACGAGCCCGACCGGCTTCTCAGGCGTCCCCCCACCCGGCCCGGCGACGCCCGTCACGGAGACGGCCACGTCGGCGCCCAGCCGCGCGCGCGCGCCCCGGCTCATCGCCGCCGCCGCCTCAGCCGAGACAGCGCCGTGGCGGGCCAGGACCTCCTCCGGAACGCCGAGCTCGGAGCGCTTCACCGCATCCGCATACGCCACGATCCCGCCCACGAAGGCCGCGCTCGAGCCGGGAACGCTCGTCAGCCGCGTCGCCACCATTCCACCCGTGCAGGACTCGGCCGTCGCGAGCGTGAACCCGCGTGCACGGCAGAGCGCGAGCACGAGCTCCTCGACCGGCCGCTCGTCGCGCGCGAACAGCTGGCGCTCGAGCGGCGCCACGAGCCGCGCCTCGAGCTCCGCGGCCGCCTCCTCGGCTCCGGGCTCGACGACGAGATCGACGTGGATC
>JBOHAW010000374.1:0-12252 GCA_050697975.1 Gaiellaceae bacterium | reverse complement strand
GCGTCAACCAGGGGATCATCATGGTGCTCGCGGTGGTCGTGATCGGCGGTCTCGTGGGCTCGGGAGCGCTCGGGTACGAGGTAGCACGCGGTCTCCAGCGGAACGAGTTCGGACAAGGGGTCGTCGCGTCGCTCGCAATCCTCGCGCTCGGAATCGCCCTCGACCGCGTCACGCAGGGCAAGCGAGTCGCTCGGCAGAGGGGGGATCGGTGACAAAACAACGCAGGCAAAAAGGAGGCTGTATGTCGGATCGCGTGAGAGCACGCCCGAGCCGCTGGCTCTGGATCGTCCTCGCCCTCGTGCTGGCGTTCGCCGTCGTAGGGTGCGGCAGCGAAAAGGAGGACGAGGCCGCGGCGCCCGCCGACACGAGCGACACGACGGCGGCCGACGGCGGCGCGACGGCGGACTGCGGCAAGGTCGTGATCAACGAGAACGCGTGGGCCGGCTCGACGGCCAACGTCTACATCGCCAAGTACGTGCTCGAGCAGAATCTCGACTGCCAGGTCGAGGTGACCAAGATCGCCGAGATCCCCGTCTTCCAGGCGATGGCCGACGGCAAGGTCGACGCCGTGCTGGAGGACTGGCAGCACGTCGACCAGTACAAGACGTACATCGAGGAGCAGGGCTCCGTCGTCGACGGCGGACCGCTCGGCGTCGAGGGCCACATCGGCTGGTTCATCCCCAAGTACCTGATGGACGCGAATCCCGAGTTCGAGACGTGGGAAGGGCTGAAGGGGAAGGAGGACATCTTCAAGACGGCCGAGTCTGGCTCCCAGGGGATGTTCCTCGGCGGCGACCCGTCGTACGTGCAGAAGGACAAGGAGCTGATCACGGCGCTCGACCTGAACTTCAAGCACGTCACCGCGGGCGCGGAGCCGGCGCAGGTGGCACGGTGGACCCAGCTCTACAAGCAGGAGAAGCCGGTCATCTTCTACTGGTACACGCCGCAGTTCCTGAACCAGGAGTACGAGCTCGCGGAGGTCCAGCTCCCGGAGCGCACCGGCGACTGCAAGGACGACGCCAAGGCGGCCGGGGATGTGCAGCAGTACAAGTGCGCGTACGACGTCACGATCATCGAGAAGCTCTTCAGCCAGAAGTTCGCCGAGAGCGGCTCACCGGCGTACGACGTGCTCTCGAAGATGAAGCTGACGAACGAGGACCAGGAAGCCGTCGCCAAGGCGATCGCGGGGGACAAGAAGGACCCCGAGGACGCTGCGCAGGAGTGGGTCGACGCGAACGGCGACAAGGTGCAGGAGTGGCTCGCCTGAGCTGACGCGCCACCACCACGCCGCCGCCGAGAAGGAGAGCTTGTGGCTCTGAGCCACAAGCTCTCCGCGGCGCCTCCGACGAGCCCGACCGTCGTGTTGGACATACAAGCGTGCTAGTTTGGACGCATGACGCCACTCGACGCGCTTGCCGATGAGCTCGGCGTCAGCGGGCGCACGCTTCGTCGCGCCGGCGCGCGCGGGCTCTTTCGCTATGAGCGGCCCAGTCCAAAGCGCGTCGCCCTTGACGCGCGCGAGCGGCGATACCTCCGGAAGCACTGGCCCGTTCTGCAGGCGCTCGTCGCGATCTTTCGTACGGAGCCGAACGTCCGGCTCGCCGTGCTGTTCGGATCGTTCGCACGCGGCGAGGCGCACGCAGAAAGCGATCTCGACGTCCTCGTCCAGCTTGGGCGGCCGGAGCAGCTTGCCGCGGCATGGCTTTCGCTGCGACTGAGCGAGCAGCTCGACCGGAAGGTGCAGATCGTCGCCCTCGAGGACGCGGAACGGTCTCCGCTTCTTCTCGCAGATGCGCTACGCGACGGCCGCGTACTCGTCGACCGCGACGAGGCGTGGCCCAAGCTTCGCCAGAGCGAGGCCGCGATCCAGCGCCGCGCACAGCGCGAGGGTGACGCGCTCGAACGAGCCGCCTGGGAAACGCTCGAGTGGGCGGGCGCGTAAGCGACGCGCCGCCTCGGAAGCTTCCGCGGCGGATTGCGGTGCGCCTTGCCGACGTCCGCCGTCATTACGCCGCCCTCGTGCACGCGATGGGCGGCTTCGGCGACGACTTCGATCTCGGAGCGTTTGAGGCAGCATCTGCTGCGAACGACCCAGATGAGCTCGTGCGCGTCTACGCGGTCGAGCGCCCGTTCGAGCTGCTCGACAACTACGTCATCGAGCTGGCGACCGAGGGGCTCGTCACTGCCGGCGTGCTCGAGGCGGGCGAGGATCCCGGAGGCGGAATCGCGGTTCTTCGAAGGCTTCGCGACGCAAACGTGATCTCGCGGGCGCGGTGCGACCGGCTCGAGCGAGTTCATCGAGTGCGGAGCGAGATTCAGCACGAGTACCCGGACGTCCGGTCGCACTCCGTCCACGAGGCGGCCCAGCTGCTCACGGCCGAGCTGCCCGGCTTCCTCGCCGACTTCGCGCGCTGGCTCCGCGTGCTTGGCTTCGGCAAGAGCGCCTAGGGCCCTTCCAGGGCACTAGCGGGCTCAGAAGAGCCCGACCGTGCGCCCTTCGTCGTCGATGTCCACGTTGAACGCCGCCGGGGTCGCCGACAGCCCCGGCATCGTCTGCATGTCGCCGCAGAGGGCGACCAGCCAGCCCGCGCCGGTGTAGGCGCGGACGTCGCGAATCGTCACCGTGAAGCCCGTCGGCGCGTTCGTGAGCGCGGCGTCGTGGGCGAGCGACAGGTGCGTCTTCGCCATGCAGATCGGCAGCTGGCCGAGCCCGTCGGCGGTGAAGCGCTCGATCCGGTCCCGGGCGGTCTTCAGCAGGAAGATCCCGTCGGCGCCGTAGACGCGCTTGGCGATCGCCTCGATCTTGGTCGCGATCGGCGCGTCGAGCGGATACATGTAGTCGAACGAGTGCGGCTCGTCGGCCGCCGCGACGACGGCCTCCGCGAGCGCAGCCGCTCCCTCGCCGCCGCGCTCGAACGCGTCGTTCACCTCGGCCGCGTAGGCGCCGTGCTCGAGCGCGAGCGCGCGCACGCGCTCGATCTCCTCCTCGGTGTCGCCGGGAAACCGGTTCACGGCGACGACGGCGTTGAGGCCGAACTCGCGCACGATCCCGAGGTGGCGGGCGAGGTTCGCCGCGCCGCGCTCGACCACGTCGAGCCCGCCGTTCGGGTCGCCGCCGTGGTGCTTGAGCGCTTTCACCGTCGCCACGAGCACGACCGCGTTCGGCTCGAGCCCGCCCGCGCGGCAGACGATGTGGAAGAACTTCTCCATCCCCATGTCCGCGCCGAAGCCGCTCTCGGTGACGACGTAGTCGCCGAGCTTGAGCGCGACCCGGTCGGCGACGAGCGAGTTGTTGCCGTGCGCGATGTTGGCGAAGGGCCCGCAATGGACGAGCGCCGGCTGACCCTCGAGGGTCTGGACGAGGTTCGGCTTGATCGTCTCCTTGAGCAGGACGGTCATCGCGCCGGCCGCGTGCAGGTCGTCGGCCGTCACGGGCCGGCCGTCGTACGTGGAGGCGACCGTGATCGCGCCCATCCGCGCGCGCAGGTCCTGGAGGTCTCGGGCGACGGCGACGATCGCCATCACCTCGGAGGCGGCCGTGATGTCGAAGCCGGTCTGGCGCACGTAGCCGTTCGCGCGGCCTCCGAGCCCGACCGCGATGTCGCGCAGGGCGCGGTCGTTGATGTCGACGCAGCGCCGCCAGCTGATCGAGAGCGGGTCGATCTGGAGCTCGTTGCCGTGCCGGATGTGCGCCTCGAGCATCGCCGCGAGCAGGTTGTTCGCGGCGCCGATCGCGTGGATGTCGCCCGTGAAGTGGAGGTTCATGTCCTCCATCGGTACGACCTGGGCGAAGCCGCCGCCGGCTGCGCCGCCTTTGATCCCGAAGACGGGCCCGAGCGAGGCCTCCCGGATGCAGAGCACGGGCTTGCGGCCGATGTGGCCGAGCCCCTGCGTGAGCGAGACCGAGGTCGTCGTCTTGCCCTCGCCGGCCTTCGTCGGCGTGAGCGCGGTCACGTTGATCAGCTTCCCGTCCGGCCGCCCCGCCAGCCGGTCGAGCACGGACAGGTCGATCTTCGCCTTGTAGCGGCCGTAGAGCTCGACCTCTTCCGGCAAGAGCCCTGCTTCGAGCGCCATCTGGCCGACCGGCCGCAGCCGTGCGCTCTGCGCGATCTCGAGGGAGGAGGGGATGTGCGTCGCCAAGGTAGGGACTGAAATACTCGTGCGACCGAAGCTAATATATCACCGGATGGCCGAGCTTCCGCCCGCAGCACGAGCCGTGGTGATCGGCGCCGGCATCGTCGGCAACAGCATGGTCTACCACCTGGCGAAGCTCGGGTGGAACGACCTCGTCCTGCTCGAGAAGGGGGCGCTGCCGAACCCGGGCGGCTCCACCGGGCACGCCTCGAACTTCATCTTCCCGGTCGACCACTCGAAGGAGATGACCGCGCTCACGAAGGACAGCGCGCGCCAGTACACGGCGCTGGGCGTGCTGACCGTCAGCGGCGGCGTCGAGGTGGCGCGGACGGAGGAGCGGATGGAGGAGCTGAAGCGCCGCATGTCCTCGGCGACCTCGTGGGGCGAGCCCGACACCGAGCTGCTGACGCCGGAGGGCGTCGTCGAGCGCGTCCCCTTCATCGACCCGGACGTCATCCTCGGCGGCTGGTACACGCCCGGCGTCAGCGTCGTCGACCCGCTCCGCGCGGGCACGCTGATGCGCGAGTACGCGCAGGAGCACGGCGGCCTGACGATCGCGGCGGGGCTCGAGGTGACCGGCCTCGACGTCGAGAACGGTCGTGTCCGCCGCGTGCACACCGACAACGGCTCGATCGAGGCCGAGGTCGTCTTCATCGCCTGCGGGGTCTGGAGCCCGCGGATCGCGCGCATGGCCGGCGCGTCGATTCCGCTCACCCCCGCCGTGCACCAGTTCATCACCGTCGGGCCGATTCCGCTGTTCGAGGAGACGAAGGGCGAGATCGCCTACCCGATCGTCCGCGACGTCGACACGAACATGTACGAGCGCCAGAACGGCAGCGACATGGAGGTCGGCTCGTACGCGCACCGGGCGATCCTCATGGATCCCGACGAGATACCGTCGATCGAGGACTCGGCGCTCTCGCCGACCGAGCTGCCCTTCACCTCCGAGGACTTCGACCCGCAGCTCGAGCAGGCGCTCGAGCTGATGCCCGAGATCCTCACCGTCGAGGGCGCGGGCATCCGGCACGCGATCAACGGCCTGCTCTCGCTGACGCCGGACGGAATGCCGATCCTCGGCGAGACGCCGGAGGTGAAGGGGCTCTGGTCGGTCGCCGCGGTCTGGATCAAAGAGGGCGCGGGGATCGCGCGCGCGGTCGCCGAGTGGGCCACCGAGGGCGCGTCCGAGATCGACGTCCACGGCGCCGACGTCGCGCGCTTCTGGCCGCACCAGCGCTCGGCGCGCCATGTCGAGGCGCGCTCGTCGGAGGGCTACAACAAGACGTACGGGATCGTCCACCCGATGGAGCAGTGGGAGTCGAACCGCGGCGTGCGGCTCTCGCCCTACTACACGCGCGAGCAGGCGCTCGGCGCCCGCTTCTACGAGACTGTCGGCTGGGAGCGGCCCTGGTGGTACGAGTCGAACGCGCCGCTCCTGGAGGAGTACGGCGACCGGGTGATGCCGCGCGAGGCCGAGTGGGAGTCGCGCTGGTGGTCGCCGATCATCAACGCCGAGCACCTGGCGATGCGCGACCGGGTGGCGATGATCGACCTGACCGCGTTCGCGATCTTCGACGTCGTCGGCGGCGGCGCGTTGGACGCGCTCCAGCGTGTGGCCTTGGCCGAGCTGGACGTGCCGGTCGGCCGCGTCGTCTACACGCCGATCCTGAACGGGCACGGCGGCTTCAAGTCCGACCTGACGATCATGCGCGTCGGCGAGCGGCACTTCCGCATCGTCACCGGCGGGATGGACGGGCCGCGCGACTTCAAGTGGTTCCGGGACAACCTGCCCGAGGACGGGTCGGCGACGATCCTCGACGCGACCTCGGCCTGGACGACGCTCGGGCTCTGGGGCCCGCGCGCCCGCGACGTGCTCTCGTCGATCACGAGCGCGGACGTCTCGCACGAGGGCTTCCCGTTCGTGCGCTGCCGCGAGATCGAGATCGGGCCGCTGACGGTGCTCGCGTCGCGGATCTCGTACGTGGGCGAGCTCGGCTGGGAGCTGTACGTGCCGATGGAGCAGGGCGCCGCGCTCTGGGACTTCGTCTGGGAGGCCGGGCAGCCGCACGGGATCGTGCCCGCGGGCATCGGCGTCTACGGGACGACGGGGCGGATCGAGAAGGGCTACCGGCTTTTCGGCGCCGAGCTGGAGTCGGAGTACAACGTCGTCGAGGCCGGGATGCAGCGGCCGACCGTGAAGGACGCCGACTTTGTCGGGCGCGATGCGCACCTGCGTCACCGCGAGGAGGAGCCGGCGGCGCTGCTCTGCACGCTGACCGTCGACGACCACTCCTCGTCCAACGGCGTCAAGCGCTACATGATGGGGCGCGAGCCCATCCTGACCCCGGACGGCGGACGGATCGTCGACTCGAAGGGCCGCCCGTCCTACGGGACGTCGGCCGGCTCGGCGCCCTCGGTCGGGAAGCACGTGCTGATGGCCTACCTGCCGCCCAAGCACGCGGTCGAGGGCAACTCGCTGCTCGTGCAGTACATGGGCGACCGCTACCCGGTGACCGTCGCGGTGGCCGGCTCGCGGCCGCTGTTCGATCCCGAGAACGCCCGCATCCGGTGCTAGAAGGCGACCACGAGGTCGCGCCAAGCCTCCTGCGTGGGATACGTGGCGAGCTGCCGCTCGACGCCGCTGACGATCGCCGCGAATTCGCCGTGGTCGAGCGACCAGATCAAGATGATCCCCGCATGCTCGCGGCTGAGACTGGCCCATTCGCGGGCGAGCGGAGCGAAATGCTTGGCGTTCCGAGTCACCACGATCCTTCCGTCGGCCGAGGCAAGCGCGAGCACGTCCCGATCGGCCATGCCCGCAAGCCTCGGCTCTCCGTGGAGCGCGCGGACGTCATGGCCCGCCGCTTGGAGCGGCCCGGCTATGCGACGGCCCGACAGCTGGTGGTCGAGCAGCAGGCGCACGCCCGCTGCCTATGCCTCCACGGTCCCTTGAAACACCACGAACGGGAACCGCTCGCGCCACTCCTCCACGGACAACCGGTTCTGGGCGACCGCCGCCTCGATTTCCTCCGGGTATCGATCACGGTAGGCAAGAGCGAGCCGGACCTGCGCGTCCGTCAGATCGAACTCTTCCATGAGCCGTTCGGCGGAGCCGAGGTCCTCGAGCATTTGGATCAGCTCCCAGACGTCGAGCCCGCTGCCGATCACGCAGGGCTCACGGTAAGGCGGATCGCCACGGAAGCCAATGCCCGGAAAGCGCCTCGCTCGAAGCGTTTCCTCGGTGAACTCCGCGACGACGGCGCCCTTCGAGCGGCCGGTTCGTCGAGCCTCCTCGGTCACCGCCTCGTCGGTGGCGAGCGGGAAGCGGACGCTGAACGGTTGGCCCTTCTTCTGCCGAGTTGCCATCCCTCAAGAGTAGCGCACAGAAGTTACGGCGTAACTCGCGCTCCTGACTCGTGAAGACCCTCGTCTGCGTCAAGCGCGTCCCCGAGACGGGCGCGCGGATCACGCTCACGCCCGACGCACAGGCGATCGACACGACCTACCTCGGCTTCACGATCAGCCCGCACGAGGAGTGCGCGGTCGAGGAGGCGGTGCGGATCGGCGGCGAGACGACGGTGCTGACGCTCGGCCCGCGCGCGGCCGAGGAGCAGCTGCGGAACGCGATGGCGATGGGGATCGGCTCGGCGGTCTTGCTGGAGACGGACGGCGCGGACTGGGGCCCGGAGCCGACCGCGGCGGCGATCTCGGAGGCCGCGCGCGGGCGCGACGTCGACCTGCTGCTCTTCGGCAACGAGTCGGCGGACAACGGCAACTACCAGATTCCCGTGCGCGTCGCGTACGCGCTCGGACTGCCGGTCGTGACCGGGATCAAGCGATTGGTCGTGCGCGACGGCTCTGTGGAGGCCGCACGCGAGGCGGGCGGCGGCTGGGACGTCTTCGAGCTGCCGCTCCCCGCGGTCGTGTCCGTGAAGGAGGGCATCAACCTGCCGCGCTACCCGTCGCTGAAGGGCCGCCTGGGAGCGAAGAAGGCGGCGATCGAGACGATTCGAGTGGCGCCCGGCCCGTATGGGCTCGACAAGCTGCGCCTCGTCGTGCCGCAGGAGGAGCGCCGGCAGGTCGAAGTGCTCGGCGAGGGCGCCGCAGCCGCGCCGCGCGTGGTCGAGGTGCTGCGCGAGCTGGGCCTGGTCGCCTCGTGAGGGTCGTGTGCCTGATCGAGGCGGACGACCCCGTCTCGCTCGAAGCGCTCACCTTCGCAAAGCGCCTTGTGGCTCAGAGCCACAAAGTCGAGGCTGTCGCGATCACCGGTGAGTACGCCCCCGAAGCCTGGGCGCAGGCGATCGTCGAGCTCGAGCCGGAGGTCGTCGTCGCGCCTGGCACCGACCGCGGCCACGAGGTGATGGCCCACGTCGCGGCGCGGCTCGACGCACCGCTGGCCGCGAACTGCGTCGACGCCCGCGTTGAGGGCGACGCCTTCCTCGTGACGCGCCAGCGCTGGGGCGGGAGCCTGCTGGAGGAGGCGCGGTTGCTGGGGAGCCCGAAGCTCCTGACAGTCGCCCCTCACGCGGTCGCCGCGGAGGCGGCGCCCACAGAGGTGAAGGAACTGACGCCGAACCTGGACCAGGTGCGGGTGCGGGTCAGCCGACGCGAAGAGCCCGAGGCCGGGACGATCCGCCTAGACACCGCGAGAGTCGTCGTCGGCGGCGGCCGAGGCGTCGGCAGCGCGGAAGGCTTCGCCGTGCTGGAAGAGCTAGCCGCGCTCCTGGGCGGAGCGGTCGGCGGCTCCCGCGTCGTCACGAATCTCGGCTGGCGCCCGCACGCCGACCAAGTCGGCCAAACGGGCGCCCGAATCGCCCCGGACCTCTACATCGCATGCGGCATCAGCGGCGCGATCCAGCACATCGTCGGCTGCAAAGCCGCGAAGCGCATCCTGGTCATCAACAAAGACAAGGACGCCCCGATCGTCGCGCGAGCCGACTTCGCCGTAATCGGCGACCTCCACGAGATCCTCCCGGCGCTCGTTGCCGAGCTGCGCAATCCGTAGAAGTCCTCGTGCCCGCCCTCTGTCACCGACGGAAGGATCGTGTCGCGCAGCCGCGTCAGGCCGAGCCTCATCTCGTCGTAGGTCACCTTGCATTCGCTCTCGGAGCGCCCTACTGTGGCACGCCAAGCGGTTCTTGGGAAAGGAGCGGGATCATGCGGTCAATACGCGGTACGGCAACGCGCGTCGCGGCAGCCGTCGCCGTCCTCGTCCTCCTCGTCGCCGGCCCTGCCGGCGCCGTGATCGGCGGCACAGACGATACGGGCAACGTCTACGAGAACGTCGGCGTGCTCCAGCTGCAAGTCGGGAGCGACTGGTTCGACTTCTGCTCGGGCACGCTCATCCGCGCGGACGTCGTGCTGACAGCCGCCCATTGCACCGACTTCCTCGTCGAGGAAGGGCCCGACGGGTTCGGCCCGGACGACCTACGGATCTCGCTCGACCCGGAGGGAGACGCGCCGTACTCCTCCGTCGACCGCATCGTCGTGCATCCCGATTGGTTCACGCGGCCGCCCGGGCGCGGCGTCAACTCGAAGCACAGCTACCTCGCGCCTCCGGCCGAAGACATCGCCCTCGTCTTCCTCGACGGCGACGTCGCGGGCGTGACGCCGGCGCCCGTCGCGGACGCCGGCTACCTCGCCGGGCTCGACCTGACGAGCGAGACGTTCACCGTCGTCGGCTACGGCACGGATAGGTTCGTCACCGGCGGCGCCCTGTCGAATCATCCCATCGTGATCGTCGACGGGATCCGCAGCTTCCGCGACGTCTCGGTCATCACCGAGCACGACGCCTTCCCGGACCGGTTCCTGAAGATCACGCAGAGCACGTGCTTCGGCGATTCCGGCGGGCCGCTCTTCCACGACGGAACGGTGGTCGCGATCAATACGTGGACGTTCAGCATTCGCTGCTCCGGGCCGAACTTCTCGTACCGGGTCGACTCAGGGGCAGCGGCGACGTTCCTGGAGGCCAATCTCTAGCCAGGGCTTGCGCCGGGACCGGGCAGGCCACCCTGCCCGGCCGGCGCAGGTCGCCACTCCCATGCGCACCCAGGGCTCGCTCGTGCGGCTTCGTCAGCTGATCCGCGACCTCTCGCCGGCGACGTGGGAGACCGACGCCGAGCGGGTCGAGGCGGAACTGCCCGAAGGGTTTGAGCCGATCACGAGCGGCGGCCGTGCGCTCGTCGCGGTCGCCTGCTTCCGGAACCGGCTGGCCCCGGCTCGGCGGCCGGCCGGTGCCGTCCGTACACCGAGGTCGACCCGCGCACGTTCGTCGTTGACCGCGAGGGCTCGCCGGCCGTGTTCGTCTTCGCCTCCTTCGTGCCCGGCGCGTACTGGCTGAAGAACGGCTGCCTGCGGAGCATGGCCGCCGGCTACCACGGCGCGACCTGGAGGCGAGCCGAGCTCGCCAGAGAGGCCCGCTTCGGCCCGGGGGCACGGCTCGGCGTCGATCCGGAGCAGCCCGGCTCTGCGCTCTGTTCCGACCGGGCCCAGCTGAGAGCGAGCCTCCCGGCCGGGCGCGCTTGACGCGTGGAGGCGCCGGCGCCAGAATCCGGTGGAACGGTCGTTCCACATCGTGGAGGCACGGATGCCGACCCAGAACGGTACGCAGGCGATCGACCGGGCGGCGGAGTTGCTTGTGCTCGTCGTCGAATCCGGACGGCCGCTTGCCGTCGGCGAGCTCGCCGAGTCGAGCGGATTGCCGAAGAGCACGACGTCGCGGCTCGTTTCGGCGCTCGAGCGGCAGGGGCTCGTTCAACGCGTTGGCGGCGGGTTGCGGCCGGGGCCCGTACTGCTGCGGTTCGCGCAGCGCGGCTTCCCCGGCGACGATCTCGTCGGGCTCGCCGAGGAAGCGCTGCGCCGGCTCGCCGACGCGAGCGGCGAGACGATCAACCTCGCCGTGCCCACCCCCAACGGCGTCGAGCATCTCGCTCAGCGCGACAGCCGGCACTTCGTCGGCGTCACGAGCTGGGTCGGGCGGCGTGCGCCGCTCCACGCGACCGCGAACGGCAAGGTCTTCCTCGCCTACGGCGCCACGCCGATCCCCGCGCGGCTCGAGCCGCTGACGCCCGCCACGATCACGGACCGCTCCGCCCTCGACGCGGAGCTCGAGCGCGTCCGCGCGCGCGGGTACGCGACGGCGACAGACGAGCTCGAGCTCGGGCTCTCCGCGCTCGCAGCGCCGGTCCCCGGCCCGAACGGCCAAACCGTCGCCGCGCTCAGCGTCTCCGCACCCACCATCCGCCTCACCGCCGAGCGCGTCGAGCAGCTCGCGCCCCTGCTCCTCGAGCAGGCCCGTGCGCTCTCGCGGCGGCTCGGTTCCCCCGACCTCGAGCGAGGAGCGGCGTGACCCACAAGCGACCAGGAGGTAATCAGCTGTGACGCAGATCGTCGACCACCCCGAAGTCATGCTTTAAACGCGGATCCGGAAGTCGCCGTTCTTCTACGCCTCTCGGCGTCACGGCGTGAAGGTCTACAGCTTCTACAACCACATGTACCACCCACGGCACTACGGCGACCCCGTCGAGGAGTACTGGCAGCTCCTGAACGGGGTCACGCTCTGGGACGTCGGCGTCGAGCGGCAGGTGGAGATCACCGGCCCCGACGCCTTCACGCTCGCGAACATGCTCGTCCCCCGCGACCTCAACAAGTGCGCCGTGGGGCAGTGCAAGTACGTCTTCATCACGGCCCCGGACGGCGGCATCATCAACGACCCCATCCTCCTGCGCCTGGAGGAGAACCGCTTCTGGATCTCGGTCGCCGACAGCGACGTGCTCCTGTGGGCGATGGGCGTCGCGTACAACTCCGGCCTCGACGTGAAGATCGGCGAGCCGGACGTCGGGCCGCTGCAGATCCAGGGCCCGAAGTCCCGTGAGGTTCTGACCGACCTGTTCGGCGAGGACGCCCTCGAGATTCCCTACTACTACCTTCGGGAGTACCAGCTCGACGGGGTGGACGTGATCGTCTCGCGCACCGGCTACACGGCGGAGCTGGGCTTCGAGATCTACGTGAAGGACGCGAGCCGCAACGGCGAGAAGATCTGGGACGTCGTGCTCGAGGCCGGGAAGCCGCACGGACTGACGGTGATCGGGCCGTGCCACATCAAGCGGATCGAGGCCGGCA
>JBOHAW010000373.1:0-8399 GCA_050697975.1 Gaiellaceae bacterium | reverse complement strand
GGCCCGGCCCAGGTCGAGCCCGTCCCGAACGGCACCACGCCCGCCGAGGACTTCCGCAACCTCGCGGAGTGGCTGCGCGAGCGCTCGGGCTGAGTCGGAGCTCGTGCCCCTAGCTAGACCGGATCGGCCCGCCGGTTGCGCTCCGGCGCCCAGCGCCGGGCCAGGAGGCCGTCGGCGAGGGAGAGGTCGACGTCGGCGGTCGCCACGCCGACCCGGCCGTAGGGCACCTGCGCGACGAGCGAGCCGTCCGGCGCGATGACGCAGCTCGCCGACCCCTGATCCGCGCCGGCGACGTTCGACGGTGCGACGTAGACCGTGTTCTCGAGCGCCCGGCACATCAGCGCCTTCTCGTTGTACGGGCTCGAGGCGTCGCACCAGCGCTCGGGCAGCGACCCGTCGGCCGTGGTCACGAAGTGCGGGACGAACACGACCTGCGCGCCGTCGCGCACGGCCCCGCGGACGATCTCGGGGTAGCGACAGGCCTCGTGGCAGATCGCGATCGCGAACGTGACGCCGCCGGCCGTAAAGGTGCGCCGTCCGCTGCCGGCGACGTACAGCGGCTCCTCGGCCGGGTCGATCTGAGTCTTCACCTGCTCTCCGAGGCGGGTGCCATCGACGTCCAGGACGACGGCGACGATCTCGCGGCCGGCCGGCGTCGGGCGCTCGGCACCGACGATCGTGACGACGCCCGCGCGAGCGGCAGCGGCCGCGACCGCGTCGACCGCACGGTCGAGCTCGCCCTGGTCGACGTCGGGCACGCGGCTCGACTGCAGCCGGTGTCCCGGCAACCCGGTCTCCGGCAGGCAGAGCACTTGCGCGCCGAGGCGGCCGGCCTCCTCGACGGCGGCGATCGCCGCCGGGACGGCCTCGTCGAGCGTCGCCGTGAGCGGGGTCGAGGCGACGGCGATCCGGACCGTGGCCATGCGGTTCAGGCTACCGGCTGGGATGACGCACCAACGGCGCTCTAAGAGCTCCTTTCGAGATGACGCACGGGCTGCCTGGCCGCGCTGGGCGGCACGAGGCGTTGTCCTCAGTCGCGCCCATAGCGCTGCTATGGCCGCTCCCTGCGTCCTAGCCTCGTACTCGCCCATCGCACCCAGTCAGCGCGTGGTCGTTCCGAAATGAGCTCTAAGAGCGCTTCGACTCGACCAGGCCGGCGATGTCCCGGATCGTCTTCCAGTTGTCCGGCACGATGTCGTCGTCGTCGATCTCGACGGCGAACTCCTCCTCGATGAGCGCGACCAGCTTGAGCATGCCGAGCGAATCGACGACCTGATTGGCCAGCAGCGGGTAGTCCTCGGTGACCTGACTCCACGAGCCGCTCCACGTGAGGTTGTTGACGATCAGATCCCTGATTTGCTGTTCAGTCGACACAGGTCACCTTCCGCTCGTTGGGACGTGTTCCGCTGCGAGGGCCCTCCGGTCGACCTTGCCCGTCGACGACCGCGGGAGCTCGTCGCGGAACTCGAAGAACTCCGGCGCCATGTAGCGGGGGAGGCGGTCGCAGACGAAGGTCACCAGCTCATCCTGGTCGACGGGGGCGCGGGAGACGACGAACGCCTTGATCCGGTTCGTGACGACGTCGTCGGGGATCGGAACGACGGCGCACTCGACGACCGACGGGTGCTGGTGCAGGGCCGCCTCGATGTCGCCAAGCTCGATGCGGTAGCCGCGGCTCTTGATCTGCGCATCGCGGCGGCCGAGGAAGATCCAGTCGCCGTTCTCGTCCAGGTACGCCAGGTCCCCGGTCCGGTACACGGGGTAGCCCGCGGGGTCGTCGTCCCAGTCCCGGATCAGCGTGGCCGCGGTCCGCTCGGGATCGCCCCAGTAGCCCTGCATCACGGTCGGCCCGCGCACGTACATGTCCCCCACCTCGCCCGGAGGCGCGAACGTCCCGTCATCCTTCACGGCGAACACCTCGTCGCCCGTGATCGGCTTCCCGATCGGAATCGACGGGGGCGGCTCCCCGGACCAGCGCGGAACCTCGTACCAGGTGCAGACGTTCGTCTCGGTCGGCCCGAACAGGTTGGCGAAGCGCACGTGCGGCACGAGCTCCATGAGGGCGTGCAGGTACTTCGTCGGGAAGACCTCGCCGGCGAAGAGGATCGTGCGGAGGTTCGGCAGCTGTGTCTCCGCAAGCTTCCCGCGCAGCACCAGGAGCGTCAGGATCGAGGGCACCGAGTACCAGACGGAGATCCGGGAGTCCCTGATCCACCGAGCGAGCTCGACCGGGAAGAGGGAGAGCTGCCCGGGAACGAGGACGACGGCGGCACCCGCCTTCGCCGCCGCGAACAGGTCGAAGACCGAGAGGTCGAAGTGGAGCGGCGCGTGGCTCGACAGCCGATCGACCTCCGCGACGCCGAACTCCTCCACTCCCCAGTCGACGAAAGCGAGGGCGTTCAGGTGCGACAGCATCACACCCTTGGGCACTCCCGTGGAGCCGGACGTGTACAGGATGTACGCGAGGTCCGAGGTCGAGCGCGGGACATCCTCGGGCGCGGAGGCCGGGTGGGCCTCGAGCGCCGACGAGGTGTGCAGGCGGACTCCGGCCGGCCCCTCGAGGTCGCCATCGACGGCGTCGAGCACGATCAGCGTCTCGACCGGCGCGCCCTCCTCGCGGAGCTGGGGCCACATGCCCGCCTTCTCCCGGCTCGTGACGAGGCAGCGGAGGTCGGCGTTCGCGGCGATCGTGGCGAGCCGTGGCGGGGGGGCGGCCGGGTCGAGCGGGACGTACGTTCCGCCGGCCTTGAGGATGCCGTAGATCCCGACCAGAGCCTCGGCGGATTTCTCGAGGAACAGCCCGACGCGGTCGCCGTGCGCGACTCCGCACGCGCCCAGGAGATGGGCGAGGCGGTTCGCCCGGTCGTCGAGCTCGCCGTAGGTCAGGCTCCGGTCCCCGTCGACGACCGCCGGGCGCCCGGGGTCGCGGGCAGCGGACGCCGACAGCAGGTCGTGGACGAGCGTCTCGGTCACAGCCCCATGCCCCGAGCGACGATGTTGTACTGGAGCTCGGACGTGCCCGAGTAGAGGCGGCTGCCGATCGCGTCGCGCACGTCGCGCTCGAGCTCGTACTCCGTCATGTAGCCGTAGCCGCCGTGCACCTGCAGGGCATCGAGGCTCGAGCGGACGTGGCACTCGCTGAGATAGAGCTTGACGAGGGCGGACTCGAGCGTCGCCGGCTTCCCGCTGTCGAGCAGCCAGCCGAGCCGGTAGAGCAGCAGCCTCGCGGTCTCGAGCCGGAGCTTCATGTCCACGAGCTTGTGCGCGACCGCCTGGAAACCGCCGATCGGCTGGCCGAATTGCTTGCGCTCCCGCGCGTAGGCCAGCGACCGCTCGAGCTGCCGCTCCATCGTCCCGACGGTGCTCGCGAGGATGCAGCTGCGCTCCAGCGTCATCGACGCGTCGAAGACGAGCATGCCCCCGCCCGCCTTCCCGAGCAGGCCTTCCTCCGGAACCTCGCAGGCGTCGAAGAACAGCTCGCTCATCGGCGACGTGCGCAAGCCCATCTTCGAGAGCGGCTTCCCGACCGTCAGGCCGGGAGCGCCCTTCTCGACGAGGAACGCGGTCACCCCGGCGAAGCCGAGCGTCCGGTCGATCGTGCCGAAGACGATGAACAGGTCGCTCTCGGGGGCGTTCGTGACGAACGTCTTCGACCCGTTGAGCACGTACCCGCTCCCCTTTCGCTCGGCGGTCGTGCTCAGCCCGAAGGCGTCGGAGCCGGAGCCGGGCTCGCTCATCCCGTGCGCGGCGATCAGCGAGCCGTCGCAGAGACCCGGCAGGAAACGGCTCTTCTGCTCCTCGGTGCCGAACCTCACGATCGGGGTCTCGCAGGCCCACATCTGGGCGTTGACCGAGAAGATCAGCCCGTTGTCGGTGCACGCGTAGCCGAGCGCCTCGAGCGCGACCATCGTCGTCGTCGTGTCGGCTCCGGCCCCGCCGTACTCCTTCGGCACGGGCAGTCCCAGCAGACCGAGGTCGGCGCACTTCTGCCAGGCCTCGCGCGAGAAGGTGCCGGCCCGGTCGCGTTCGACGACGTCGTCGTTGAGCTCGCGCTGAGCGAAGCCGACGACCGAGTCCCGCAGGAAGCGTTGTTCGTCGGTGAGGTCGAAATCCATCGAGAAGGGCTGTGCCGCCAGTGGGCGCGATCGCCCGACTCCAGCCCGGTTGACGCGCACGTCCGATCGCTTTATAGCTTTACGGACAACGAATGACAAGATCGTACGGCGGCCCTCGGGAGGGAGCCGGCTCGGCCGACTGCGGCGAACCTCGAGGGGGGAACGAAACGGTGCCGATCGACTACCAGCGCTTGACCCGGCTGCGCCGTTACGACGACCCGCGGGCCGGGATCTCCGAGGAGTTCACCGAGCGGCGCCTGGGCCCGGGCCGCGCGTTCGCCCTGCTCTCGGCTCCGCTCGGCGAGCGGCGCACGCCGGGCTGGGTGATCTGCCCGTCGGTCGGCCCGGAGCACGGCAACCTGCGGCGCCTGGAGGCGATCGTGGCGAGGAGGCTGGCGGCGGCGGGCTTCCCCGTCCTCCGCATCCGGCCCGACGTGCATCCGGTTCACGGCGCGATCGGCGAGATCGCACTCCCGGCCCGGCTCGCGGAGGTCGACGACGCCGTCGAGCTGCTGCTCGGCGAGGGCGGAGCCCAGGCCGTGGGCCTGCTCGGGACGATGTTCGGGGGCACGGTCGCAGCGCTCGCCTGCGAGCGGCTCGGCCTCCAGGCGATGGCGCTCATCGAGCCGGTCGGACGCGGCAAGCAGTACCTCCGGGAGTCACTGAGACGCGAGGCGGTCGCCGAGCTGATGGCGGGGCTCGAGGCGCCGGACTCGAGTCCGGAGCAGAACCCGATGCAGGAGCTCCAGACCACCGGCCGCACGACGATCCGCGGCCTTCGGCTCTCCCGGGCGGAGTTCGAGCGGATCTCGGCCGTCAACCTCGCCGAGGACCTGCGCTCCTTCCGCGGTCGCTCGTTGCTCGTGGGGATCTCGCCGACCGGTGGCGTCTCCCCCGGGCTCCGAAAGCTCCAGGAGCGCCTCGAGGCGCTGGGCGGCGACGTCACTGTCGAGGTGATCGACGACCCGCTCGAGGCTCCGTTCGGCGAGTACTACTACCGCAACGTCGGCATCGTCAGAATCGACACCCGGCTCGGGCTGGACCAGAGGCTGGCCGACGCCGCCGCGACGTGGGCGCTCGACGAGGCCTCGGCCCGCACTCCGGCAGAGGTCGTATGACGGAGTTTCCGATCTTCGTGCCGGACGGAGGCGACGGCCACGTTGCGGCGGTCGTGACCGTGCCCGACGAGCAGCCACGCGGCCTCGTGCTCCTGCTGGCGGGCACGGGCCGCCACAACGTGGTCGGATCGACCCTGTCCGG
Source organism: Gaiellaceae bacterium (assembly GCA_050697975.1). Taxonomy (GTDB): domain Bacteria; phylum Actinomycetota; class Thermoleophilia; order Gaiellales; family Gaiellaceae; genus JBOHAW01. The sequence goes on along the minus strand of JBOHAW010000373.1, from coordinate 3,024 downwards.
ACGGCTGTCGGATCGCCTCCTCGGGCACGGGCTGGCGTCGGTACGGCTCGACTACGGCGGCGTCGGCGACAGCCCCGGCCTCGTCCCGTCGTGGACGCCCTCCGACTCGGAGGCGGCCGTGCAGCAGGCCCGGGCGGTGCTGACGGAGGTGAGCGAGGCGCTCGGCGTGGCGCGCTTCGCCGAGGTCGGGACGTGCTACGGCAGCCGCGTCGCGCTGAGCCTCGTCGGCGATCCCGCCTGCGTCGGCGCGGTGTGCCTGGCGCCGCCCATCCTCGAGTACGGCGGCGTGACCCGCCTCGGCCGGCAGCTCGGCGACCGGCCAGTCCTGTCGTTCATCCGGTCGCACGCCGTGCTCCGCCGCGTGATCCTCGCACCGTTGCGGAGGGTGCTGCGCGCGCGGAAGGCGACACCACGCGTCGCCGGCGCGCTCAGGCACCTGGACCGCGTCCGCCTGGTGTTCCTGTACGGAGAGAGGAACGCGGCCGAGGATCACTACAGCGGGAGCGTGCGCCAGAGCCTGGAGACGGCCGTCTCCGCGCTGCCGCCGGAGCACCGGTCGCGGTTCGAGCTTCGTCTGCTCCCGGGCGGCCCGCTCACCACGTTCGACGGGCTGTCGCACGAGGAGCAGGCGGCCATCCTCGACGCGGTCGTCCCCTACGTCACCGCGTGCTTCGACGGGAGAGAAGGTCCGCGCTAGACGAGCTCGGCTTCGGCCGCCGCAGCCGGCTCGGCCTTCGTGCCGAAGGTGATGCCCTCGCGCGAGAGCGCCAGCTGGACTTCCTCGCGCGCCTTGTAGATCCGCCACTTGACCGTCGCGAGCGTGATCTCGAGCGAGTCGGCGATCTCCGTGTACGACATGCCGACGACGTCCCGCAGGAGCAGCGCCATCTTCAGGTCGACGGTCAGGTTCTCGACCCCCCGCCAGACCGCGTCGATCATCTCGAGCCGCTCGAAGGGCGTGTCGAGCACCTCCAGCGGGGCCACGTCGTCGAGCGCGACCGTGGCGCGCGGCCGCCTCTCGGTCGCCCGTAGCTCGTCGAGCACCCGGTTCTTGGTCACCTGGAACATCCACGTCGTGAACTTCGACCGAAGCGAGAAGTTCGGCAGGCCCTGGAAGACGCGCAGGAAGACCTCCTGCGTCAGATCCTCGGCCAGCGAGCGGTCGCCGACGAGGCGGAGGACATAGTTGAAGACGGGGACCTCGTACGCGCGGACGATGAGCGTGAAGGCCCGCTCGTCCCCTCGCTGAGCCTTCCGCAGGACTCCAAAATCTGGCTGTGCGAGCGACAAGGTGCCGGAGTATAGCCGGGCTAGGCCGGACTGGCTATAACCCGTCCGGTCATCTCGGCCGGTTGGGCCAAGCCGAGGAGCGCCAGCGCAGTGGGGATCAGGTCTGAGAGCTCGCCGCCCTCAAGAAGCTCGTACCCCGATGCAGTGAGCACGAGCGGCACCGGATTCGTCGTGTGCGCGGTGTGCGGGCTCACGCCGTCTGCCTCGAGCATCGTCTCGGCGTTGCCGTGATCCGCGGTGACGAGGCAGACGCCGCCGGCGCGCTCGACGGCCGCATGGGCGACCGCCAGGCACGCGTCCGTCGTCTCCACGGCCTTGATCACGGCCGGGATCGAGCCCGTGTGGCCGACCATGTCCGGGTTGGCGAAGTTGACGACCGCGAACCGATAGCCCTTTCCCACCTCGTCGGCGAACCGGCGCGCGACCTCGGGTGCGGACATCTCGGGCTTGTGGTCGTAGCTCGGCACGTCGCGCGGCGAGGGCACGAGGACGCGCGTCTCCCCCGTCCACTCCTCCTCCCGGCCGCCGTTGAAGAAGTACGTCACGTGGGCGTACTTCTCCGTCTCGGCCACGTGCAGCTGGCGCAGATCGTGCTCGGCGAGCACCTCGGCCATCGTCTCGGCGACCTCCTGCTCGGCGAAGGCCACGGGCGTGTCGAGGTCGTCGCGGTAGCGCGTGAGCGTGGTCAGGTCGAACCCGCCGGCGAGCAGCTTCACGGAGAGCTGCCGCGAGCGGTCGGGCCTGAAGTTGAAGAAGATCACCGCGTCGCCGGGAGCGATGCGCGGTCGCCCGCTGATGACGATCGGCTCGATAAACTCGTCCGTCACTCCCCGCTCGTAGCTCGCGCGAACCGCGGCGATCGGGTCGTCGGCGATCTCCCCGTCCCCGATCACGAGCGCCGCCAGCGCGCGCTCGGTCCGCTCCCAGCGCTGGTCGCGGTCCATGGCGTAGTAGCGGCCGCACACCGTCGCGATCCGCTCGGTCGGCAGCTCGGCGAGATCGCGGACGGCCGAGGTCGGCGAGACGTCGCGCCCGTCGGTGAAGGCGTGGACAAACGCGCGCTCCTCCATCCCCAACCGTCTCGCGAGCTCGAGCAGCGCCCGCAGGTGGTCGATGTGCGAGTGAACGCCGCCGTAGGAGACGAGCCCGAGCAGGTGGACGTTCCTGCCGCGCTCGCGCGCGCGCCCGAAGGCCTCGACGAGCGCCTCGTTCTGCAGGAGCGCCCCGCTCGCCACGGCGCGGTTGACGCGCTGGAGGTCCTGGTCGAGCACGCGGCCCGAGCCGATCGTCAGATGCCCGACCTCGGAATTCCCCATCTGCCCCGGCGGTAGCCCGACCGCCTCGCCCGAGGCGACCAGCGTCGTGTGCGGGTAGGTGCGCCAGAGCCGGTCGAACACCGGCGTCTCGGCCAGCTCGACCGCATTCCCGGGGCCGGGCGGCGCGCAGCCCCAGCCGTCGAGGATGACGAGCGCTACGAGCGGATACGAGCGGCTGTCCGGCATATCGCGGTGAAGGTGTCGACCTCGAGCGAGGCGCCGCCGACGAGGGCGCCGTCCACCTCGGGCTGGGACAGGAGCTCCTCGGCGTTCTCGGGCTTCACGGAGCCGCCGTAGAGCACCGGGACGTCCAGCAACGACTTGATGAACGCATGGGCCTCCTGTGCGGTCTCCGGCGTGGCCGTCTTTCCCGTTCCGATCGCCCAGACGGGCTCGTATGCGAGGACGAGGTTGTCGT
>JBOHAW010000372.1:0-7553 GCA_050697975.1 Gaiellaceae bacterium | reverse complement strand
GTCCCGTTCCTCGACCTCATCCAGGAGGGCACGCTCGGACTCAACCGAGCGGTCGAGAAGTTCGACTGGCGGCGCGGCTACAAGTTCTCGACGTACGCGACCTGGTGGATCCGCCAGTCGGTGCAGCGCGCCGTGGCCAACCATGCGCGGACGATCCGCGTGCCCGTCCACGTCGTCGAGCGCCAGCAGAAGCTGTCGCGCGCGGCGCGGCGGCTCGAGGTCGAGCTCGGCCGCGAGGCGACGAAGCTCGAGCTCGCGGAGGCGACCGGACTGCCGATCCAGCACGTCGACGAGGCGCTGGGCGCAGCCCAGGCGTCGGTCTCGCTGAACCAGACGGTCGGCGCGGACGACGAGGGCGAGCTCGGCGATCTCTTCGCCGACCGCGAGGCCGCCGATCCGTTCGACGAGGCAGAGGAGTCTCTGCGCCGTCAGGGCGTGCGGCGGGCGCTCGACGCTCTGCCCGAGCGCGAGCGGCGGATCCTCGAGCTGCGCTTCGGCTTCGAGGGCGAGCCCTGGACGCTCGAGGCGATCGGCCACGAGCTCGACCTGACGCGCGAGCGCGTCCGGCAGCTCGAGGGCCAGGCGCTGGCGCGGCTCGCCGCGCTGCGCGACCTCGCCTCGCTCGCGGCCTAGCCGCGCGAACAGCGGAATCGAACGAGGGGCGGCCCCGGCCGCCCCTCGGCACGTGTCTCCTCCGGGACGGCTTCGTTAAGCGGCCATTAAGGCGCCGACCTCCGGCCGGCCGCGTTGTTCGCTCCGGCTTGCCCTGCGGTTACCGCTCCTAAATACTCTCCGCCAGTGCTTCGAAAGGAGAATTAGGTGAGGGGAAAGTCTCTTCGTTTCCTGTTCCTGCTCCCCGTGCTCGTGCTGGCGCTGCTCGCGGCCGGGTGCGGGGGAGATGACGACGACGAAGGCGCGGGCACGACGACGGGCGAGGCTGCCGCTGCCGGCGGCACGCTCGTCTTCGGAACGTCCGCCGACCCGGTCGTGCTCGACGGCTCGCTCGTCTCCGACGGCGAGTCGCTGCGCGTGATCGACCAGATCTACGAGACGCTGATCGGCCTCAAGCCCGGCACGACCGAGCTCGAGCCCGCACTGGCCAAGAGCTGGGAGATCTCGGACGACGGTCTGGCCTACACGTTCGAGCTCCAAGAGGGCGTCACGTTCCACGACGGCGAGCCGTTCAACGCCGAGGCGGTCTGCTTCAACTTCGACCGCTGGTACAACTTCAAGGGCTCGTTCCAGAACTCGAGCGCCTCCTACTACTGGCAGACCGTCTTCGGCGGCTTCGCAGCGCCGGAGGAGGGCAGCCCCGAGGGGAGCTTCTACAAGAGCTGTGAGGCGACCGGCGAAAACAGCGTCACGCTCAACCTGACGAAGCCGTCGTCCTCGATTCTCGGCGCGCTCTCGCTCACGGCGTTCGCGATCGCGAGCCCGAAGGCGCTGACGGAGTTCGGCGCCGACGAGGGCACGGTCGACGACGAGGGCGTGTTCCAGCCGACCGGCACGTTCGGCACCGAGCATCCGATCGGCACGGGTGCGTTCAAGTTCGAGTCGTGGACTCGCGGTGACCGCCTCACGCTCGCCCGCAACGACGACTACTGGGGCGACAAGGCTACTCTCGACAAGGTCATCTTCCGGCCGATCCCCGACAACGCGGCGCGCTTGCAGGCGCTGCAGACGGGCGAGATCCAGGGCTACGACCTCGTCGAGCCGCAGGACGTCGCGACGATCGAGGGTGACGAGAACCTGCAGGTCCTCGACCGGCCGGCCTTCAACGTCGGCTACGTCGGCTTCAACCAGAAGAAGCCGCCGCTGGACAAGCTCGAGGTGCGCCAGGCGATCGCCCACGGTCTCAACCGCCAGGAGGTCGTGGACGAGTTCTACGGCGGCCGCGGCGAGGTGGCGAAGGAGTTCATGCCGCCCGAGGTGGTGGGCTACGCCGACGACGTCACCGAGTACGAGTACGACCCGGAGAAGTCGAAGCAGCTCCTCCAGGAGGCCGGTCTGACGCTGCCGGTGAAGCTCGAGTTCTACTACCCGAGCGACGTCTCGCGGCCGTACATGCCCGACCCGAAGCGCAACTTCGAGGCCTTCGCGGCCAGCCTGAAGGAGGCCGGCTTCCAGATCACGCCGAAGACGGCTCCGTGGAGCCCGGACTACCTGGGCGCGGTCGACGAGGGCAACGCCCAGATCTACCTGCTCGGGTGGACGGGCGACTTCGGCGATCCCGACAACTTCATCGGGACGTTCTTCCAGACCCCGCAGAAGGCGTGGGGCTTCGACAACCAGGAGATCTTCGACAAGCTCAACGAGGCCGAGGCAGAGCCCGATCTCGATCGGCGCACGACGCTCTACGAGGAGGCCAACAAGCTGATCATGGACTTCCTCCCGGGCGTGCCGTACGTGCACACGAAGCCGGCGCTCGCCTTCACGGCGAACGTCTCCGGCTACGAGCCGAGCCCGGTCTCGCTCGAGTCCTTCGCACCCGTCTCGATCGAGGAGTAGGTGACCTGACAGCCAGCCGGCGGACGACGTAGATGTTGCGCTTCGTCGTCCGCCGGCTGCTGCTCCTGATCCCGATCCTGATCGGGCTCTCGATCCTCGTCTTCCTCTGGATCAGGGCCCTGCCGGGCGGCCCGGCGCAGGCGCTGCTGGGCGAGCGCGCAACCCCCGAGACCGTGGCGCAGATCGAGCGACAGTACGGGCTCGACCGGCCCCTGCACGTGCAGTACTGGCGCTTCGTGAAGGCGTCCGCGCGCTTCGACTTCGGCAAGAGCACGACCACCCGCCAGCCGGTGACCGATGAGCTGAAGCGCCGCTTCCCGGCCACTGTCGAGCTGGCCCTCGCGGCGATGATCTTCTCGATCGCGCTCGGCATCCCGCTCGGCTTCGTGGCCGCGAAACGCTACGGGACGCTGATCGACCACGGCAGCCTGGTGGCGTCCCTGCTCGGGATATCGATCCCGATCTTCGTCTTGGCGATCCTGCTCAAGTACGTCTTCTCGGTCGAGCTCGGGCTCTTACCCACCGTCGGCCGGCTCTCGGTCCTGATCGACCTCGAGCATCCGACGAACTTCTACGTCCTCGATGCGATTCTCGCCGCCAACCTCGATGCGCTTGCCGACACGCTCAAGCACCTGATCCTGCCGGCCATCGCGCTCGGCTCGATCCCGCTCGCGATCATCGCTCGAATCACCCGCGCCGCCGTGCTCGACGTCCAGAACGAGGACTACGTCCGCACCGCCCGCGCCAAGGGCATGTCGCCCGGCATCGTCGATCGCCGGCACGTGATGCGGAACGCGATGCTGCCGATCACGACGATCGTCGGGCTCCAGGTCGGCCTCTTGCTCTCGGGGGCCGTGCTGACGGAGAAGGTCTTCGCGTGGCCCGGCATCGGCAGCTGGCTCGTGGACGCGATCCGCGACCGCAACTTCCCGGTGCTCCAGGGCGGGATCCTCTTCGTCGCGCTCGTGTTCGTGCTCGTGAACCTCGTCGTGGACATCTCCTACGCCCTCCTGAACCCGCGCCTCCGCGTCAGCTGACGTGAGCGTCGCCGAGATCGAGGCACGTGCGGTCGGAGCCGAGGCGCCGAGCGGCCTCTGGGCCGATGCGTGGCGTCGGCTGCGGCGGAACCCGGGCGCGATCGCCGGCTTCGTGCTCGTCGGCCTCTTCCTCGTGGTCGCGATCTTCGCGCCGCTGCTCGCGCCGTTCGACCCGCGCGCGCAGGGCCCGCTCTCGGAGGCCTTCGACGGGCCCTCGGGCGACCACCTGCTCGGCCTCGACGCGCTCGCCCGCGACGAGTTCTCGCGCATCGTCTACGGCGCCCGCTTCTCGCTCCTGATCGGCGTCGTCTCCGTGTCCGTGGGCCTCTCGATCGGGCTCGTCCTTGGAGCCACGGCCGGCTACCTCGGCGGCTTCGTCGACTCGCTGATCATGCGGATCATGGACGTGATGCTCTCGATCCCGGGCTTCCTGATGGCGGTCGGGATCGTGGCGATGCTCGGCCCGGGCCTGTTCGAGATCATGATCGCCGTCGGCGTGACGCAGATCCCGATCTTCGCCCGCCTCCTGCGCGGCTCGGTGCTGGCGCAGCGGGAGAACGACTTCGTGCTCGCCGCGCGCTCGGTGGGCGTCCCGAAGAGGACGATCCTCGCCGCGCACATCCTCCCGAACGCGATCTCGCCGGTGATCGTCCAGGGGACGCTCGCGCTCGCGACCGCGATCATCGACGTCGCCGGACTCGGCTTCCTCGGCCTCGGCCCCCAGGATCCGTCCACGCCGGAGTGGGGGACGATGCTCGCGGACGTGAACCGCTACCTCCAGACCGCGCCGCACCTCGCGATCGCGCCCGGCGTCGCGATCGTCATCTCCGTGCTCGGCTTCAACCTGATCGGCGACGCCCTCCGCGAGGCGCTCGACCCGAAGCTGCGGGGCCGTGCCTAGAGAGCCGCTCCTCGAGGTCGAGGGCCTGCGCGTCCAGTTCTGGACGAGCCGCGGCACGGTGCACGCGGTCAACGGCATCTCATTCGACATCGCCCCGGGCGAGACGCTCGGCATCGTCGGCGAGTCGGGCTGTGGCAAGAGCGTGACCTCGCTCGCGCTGCTCGGCATCCTCGCGCGCGCCGGCCGCGTCGTCGGCGGGCGCGCGATGTTCGAGGGTCGGAACCTGCTCGAGCTCGACGACGAGCAGCTGCGCTCGGTGCGCGGCCGCGAGATCGCGATGATCTTCCAGGACCCGATGACGAGCCTGAACCCCGTGCTCACGATCGGGCGGCAGATCCGGGAGGCGCTCGAGACGCACTTCGGCATGGACCGCAAGGCGGCCGACCTGCGCGTAGGCGAGCTGCTCGACCAGGTCGGGATCCCGAGCGCGAAGCTGCGCCTAAAGGACTATCCGCATCAGTTCTCGGGGGGCATGCGCCAGCGCGCAATGATCGCGATGGCGCTCGCGTGCGAGCCCAAGCTCCTGATCGCCGACGAGCCGACGACCGCTCTCGACGTCACGATCCAGGCGCAGATCCTCGAGATCCTGCGCGAGCTCGTGGCCGAGCGGAACACCGCCCTGATCCTGATCACGCACGATCTCGGCGTCGTCGCGGGCATGTGCGAGCGCGTCAACGTGATGTATGCGGGAATGTTCGTCGAGACGGGGTCGGCGGAGGCGCTGTTCGCGCACCCGCGCCACCCGTACACGCTGGGCCTGCTCCAGAGCGTGCCGCGGCTCGACTCGGGCCGGAGGCAGCGGCTGACCCCGATCGAGGGCGCCCCGCGCGACATGCTCAGCGCGCCGCAGGCGTGCCCGTTCGCACCCCGTTGCCGCTTCGAGGTGGAGCAGTCGCGCCGGGAGGTGCCCCGGCTCGAGGAGATCGAGCCGGATCACTTCGTCGCCTGCTTCAACCCGGTGCCCGAGGACGAGTGGGCGAAGGCGCGCGCGGCGGTGGTCGGATGAGCTCGAACGGGGCGCTCGTCGAGGTCGAGAACCTCAAGATGTACTTCCCGATCAAGAGCGGGATCGTGCTCGACCGGCACGTGGGCGACATCAAGGCGGTCGACGACGTCTCCCTGCGGATCGAGCGCGGCGAGACGCTCGGCCTCGTCGGCGAGTCGGGCTGCGGCAAGTCGACCGTCGGCCGCGCGATCCTGCGGCTCTACGAGCCGACCGACGGCCGGATCCTCTTCGACGGCCAGGACATCAGCCATCTGGGCGAGGCCGAGCTGCGGCCGCTGCGCCGGCGCATGCAGATGGTGTTCCAGGACCCGTTCGCCTCGCTCAACCCGCGGCACAGCGTCGGCCGGATGGTCGGCGAGCCGCTCCGCGTGCACGGACTGGGCGGGCGGCGCTCGCTCGGGAGTCGCGTGCGCGAGCTGCTCGAGATCGTCGGCCTGCCCGCCGACGCCGCCACCCGCTACCCGCACGAGTTCTCGGGCGGCCAGCGCCAGCGCATCGGCCTCGCCCGCTCGCTCGCGCTGAATCCCGACTTCATCGTGTGCGACGAGCCGGTCTCGGCGCTCGACGTCTCGATCCAGGCGCAGATCATCAACCTGCTCGAGCAGCTCCAGAAGGATTTCGAGCTCACGTACCTCTTCATCGCGCACGACCTGGCCGTCGTCCGCCACATCTCCGACCGGATCGCCGTCATGTACCTGGGCTCGATCGTCGAGGTCTCGCCCGCCGACGAGCTCTACGACAACCCGCTGCACCCGTACACGATCACGCTGCTCTCGGCCGTGCCGATCCCCGACCCGGTGGTCGAGCGCGAGCGCGAGACGATCCTGCTCTCCGGCGACCTACCGAGCCCTGCCAACCCGCCGTCGGCGTGTCGCTTCCACACGCGCTGCCCGTACGTGCAGGAGACGCGCTGCCGCGACGAGGTGCCGACGCTGCGGACGGTGCACGGGCACGAGGTCGCCTGCCACTGGGCCGAGGACATCAAGGCGGGCAAGATCGAGCCGAAGGAGATCGAGGCCGTCTTCGAGCCCGGCGTGCAGACGGGGCCCGCGGCCTTTGAGCCTCCGCCCGTTTGAGTCGACGTGCGCGCTCGACGTCGCGCCGGTGCGAGCCGAGCCCGACGAGCGCTCCGAGCAGGTGACGCAGGTGCTGCGCGGCGAGCCGCTGCGGGTCGAGGAGCGGCGCGGCGGCTGGGCGCGGATCGTGACGGCCTACGGCTATCCCGGCTGGATGCGGGAGGAGGCCCTCGCCGGCGACGTGCTGGCGGAGGCCCGCGCGTTCCTCGGCGCGCCGTACGAGTGGGGCGGGATGACCGAGCGGGGGATCGACTGCTCCGGGCTCGTGCACATGGCGTTCCGCCGCGCCGGCCGGCTCGTCCCCCGCGACGCGCACGAGCAGGAGGCTGCCGGCGAGCCCGTCGGCGAGGCCGAGCTGCGGCCCGGCGACCTGATCACGTACGGCGAGGAGGGCGCCGAGGGGGCGACGCACATCGCCTTCTGGACGGGCGGCGGCCGCATTCTGCACGCGAGCAGCTCGCGCGGAGCGGTCGAGGAGCCCGAGCCAGAGTCGCTGCGGGAGCGGCGTCGCGAGACTGTGCGCCTGGTGATCCCTGAAAGGGGTTAGCGAGTTCGGCTAAAGACCGCGGCGCGCAGGGCCGATACTCGGAGCGTGGACGCTGCTGAGCGCAAAGAGATCCTGACCCGGTACATGGATCACTCGCGCCGCTTCGAGGCCGCCGCTGCGCGGCGCTCGAACGGCAACGGCGAGGTGATCCCGTTCTCTGCGCCGCTCCGCGAGTACGGCCAGGACCCCACGATGCGCGAGATCGAGGTGCTCCAGCTGATCTCGGACGGCCTCGTGAACCGCGAGATCGGAACGCGTCTCTTCCTGTCGGAGGAGACGGTGAAGTCGCACGTACGACACCTGCTGGCGAAGCTGCAGGCGCGGTCGCGTGCCCATGCCGTAGCCGTCGGCTTTCGCCGCGGCCTAATCGGCTGATTTTCCGCTAGAACAAGCGCTTTCCACAGCCGTGTGGAAATCCCTCAACAGGGGGATGTCGCTGCGCTGGGGAAAACGCAAGCTACGCGGGCCTTGCTACCAG
>JBOHAW010000371.1:0-3393 GCA_050697975.1 Gaiellaceae bacterium | reverse complement strand
GATGCGTGACCGGAAATTCCCGCGGGCCGGATGACGGCCCAGACACGGCGCGGGATCAGCGCGTCCGGGCACGACGCGTAGCGCTGCTACGCGCCGCGCCCGGCCACGGTGCCCCGCTTGGTCTGGGCCGCCCCCGGCGGCGCGCGAATTTCCGGTCAAGCATCTGGGTGCCCAGTCGGTTGCGTGGAGGGCCCGCTGCGGCAGCGGGCCCTCCCGAACCGATCGCCCCGACCGTGCGAACAACGACCAATCCACCCGGGGGGGAGGAAGGAGCGACGACCATGACTTCGGTCGTCTCAAGCAGGAAGACCGCAATGCTCCTGGTCACGGCCCTCGTGGCGGGGGTGCTACTCGCCCTCGCCGCGCTCACCGGCGGGGCAGCCCCGCAGGCCGTCCAGGCGTCAAGCCACCGCGAGGCCCCGCTGATCAGCGAGGACCCGACGGCGGACAACACGGACCTCTACGCGTTCGTGAGCCCCGATCGTCCCGACACGGTGACGATCATGGCCAACTACATCCCGCTCGAGGAGCCGGCGGGCGGGCCGAACTTCAGCACGTTCGGCGACGACGTCCTGTACGAGATCAAGGTCGACAACACGGGCGACGGCGAGGAGGACATCTCCTACCAGTTCCGCTTCCGCACCGAGACGCGGAACCCGGACACGTTCCTCTACAACACCGGCCCGATCGACACGCTCTCGGACACGGACTGGAACCGGCCGACGCTCTACAGCGTCACCCGCGTCCAGGGCAACACCGAGACCGTGCTCGGTACGAACCTGCCCACGCCGCCCGTCAACATCGGCCCGCGCTCGACCCCGAGCTACGGGTCGCTGATGGCCGCGGCGGTGCAGGACCTGCCGGGCGGGGGCAAGGTGTTCGCGGGCCAGATCGACGATCCGTTCTTCGTCGACCTCGGCTCGGTGTTCGACCTGGCGGGCCTGCGCCCGTTCAACACCCTGCACGACATCCCGCTTCCCGCTGAGGACGGCGTGGACGGGGTCGGCGGCTACAACACGCACGCGATCGCCATCCAGGTTCCGATCGCCCAGCTCACCCGTGACGGCGCCGTGCACGCCGCGGGCGACCCCGAGGCGGTGATCGGCGTCTACGCGACCGCGAGCCGACCGCGCGTGCGGATCAACCAGCGGGGCGACACCCGGTCGAGCGGCAAGTTCGTCCAGGTCTCGCGCCTGGCGAACCCGCTGATCAATGAGGTCGTGATCCCGCTCGGGCAGAAGGACGACTGGAACGCGATGGATCCCTCCAACGACTCGCGCTTCCTCGACGAGTACACGTCACCCGAGGTGACGAGGCTCGAGAACGCCCTCTACGACGCGCTCGACGACGCCCCCGAGACCGGGCGCGGCGATCTCGTCGCCGTCCTGCTCACCGGTGTGCCGACGCTGAACTTCACCGGCGACACCAAGGCGGACCTGATCCGGCTGAACACGGGCATTCCTCCGACCGGTCCCGTCGGCAGCGGCAACCGGCTCGGCCTGCTCGCCGGCGAGTTCGACGGCTTCCCGAACGGCCGTCGTCTCGAGGACGATGTCACCGACATCGAGCTGCGTGCATTCGCATGCGGCTACGGGCCGATCGTCGGCCCGATCATCGAGAGCTTCGGCTTCTGCGCCGGCAACGCGAACCGGAGCCCGAACAACCTGCTGGGCGACGGCGTGGACGAGAACGACCGCCCGTTCCACGTCAACTTCCCGTACGCCGGGGAGCCGCACCAGGGCTACGAGCACGTCCACCACAGCTCGATGGGCGGGCCGTAGTAGCCGTGACAGGCAGAACGCGAATCGCAGTAGCAGCGACGGCGGCGGCGCTCGCCGCCACCGTCGCCCTCCTCGGAGGAGCGCTGCGCGAGTCGACGACGGCCGGCGCAGGAGGGGCAGCGCCGGCCGCCGTCGCCGGCGAGCTCCAGACCGGCTTCGCGGCCGGGGACACGGCGGCGCTCGTGCTCCGTCTCCAGCACGAGCTGCGCGGCCGGCCCGGCGACGCCCGCCGGCTGACGCTGCTCGGCCTCGCCTACCAGCAGCGCGCGCGCGAGACTGCCGACCCGGCCTACTACGCGAAGGCCGCGGGCGTGCTCGGCAAGGCGCTGCGGCTCGAACCCGGCGACTCCTTGGCGACGAGCGCGACGGCGTCGCTCGCGCTCTCCCAGCACGACTTTCGCCGGGCGCTCGCGCTCGGCCTCCGCGCCCGGGCGCTCGCGCCGGGCACCGCCCGGAATCTCGGCGTGATCGGCGACGCGCTCGTCGAGCTCGGGCGCTACGACCAGGCTTTCGACGCCTTCGATCGCTTCGCGGCGCGCAAGCCCGGTCTCGCGTCGTACGCCCGCGTCGCATACGCGCGCGAGCTCCTCGGCCGGCCCGGCGAGGCGATCGAGGCGATGACCCTGGCGCTCGACGCCGCAGGCGGCCGCCCGGAGCCGACCGCGTGGACGCACGTCGAGCTCGGCAAGCTCCACTTCGGGCAGGGCCGGCTGGCACCCGCCGCTCGCCACTACCGCGCGGCCCTCGCCGCATTCCCCGGCTACGTCTACGCCCTCGACGGCCTGGCGCACGTGGAAGCCGCGCGCGGCCGTCACCAGCGCGCGGTCGGCCTCGCCCGCCGCGCCGTCGACTCCGTGCCGTTGCCGCAGTTCGTCGCCACGCTCGGCGATCTCCTGCGCGCGACCGGTCGCGAGGAGCTTGCGCGCGAGCAGTACGCCCTCGTCGGCGCGATCGAGCGCCTCCTGCGCGCGAACGGCGTTCGCACCGATCTCGAGACCGCGCTCTTCGACGTCGACCACGGGATCCGCCTCCGGGACTCGCTCGCCGGGGCCCGCCGCGCGCAGCGCGAACGGCCCAGCATCGAGGGGGACGACGTCCTGGCTTGGGCGCTCGCGCGAAACGGCCGCTGCGGCGAGGCGCTGCGCTTCTCCGAGCGCGCCCTCCGGCTAGGCACGCGCGACGCGCTCAAGGTCTTCCACCGCGGGATGATCGAGCGCTGCCTCGGCCGACCCGCTGCGGCGAAGCGCTGGTTCCGGCGGGCCCTCGCGACCAACCCGCATTTCTCACTCGTCTGGTCACCCGTCGCCCGGAGGCTGGCGGCGTGAGGCGCCTCGCGCTCCTCGCCTTCTGCGTCGCGGCGCTCGCCGCGCCCGCAGCTGCTCACACCCACCCGCTCGGCAACTTCACGGTCAACCGCTTCGCAGCCGTCGAGCTGGCGGGCGACGCCGTCTACGTGCGCTACGCACTCGACCTCGCGGAGATCCCGACCTACCAGCAGCGGCGAGCGCTGACGCGGCCGGCGCTCGCGACGAAGGTTGGCCGCGGGCTCGTGCTGCGGCTCGACGGCAGGCGCGCACCGCTCGTGCTTGTGGACTCGCGGCTGCGATTCTTC
>JBOHAW010000370.1:0-6949 GCA_050697975.1 Gaiellaceae bacterium | reverse complement strand
GCCCTGCCGAGGCTGCGGGGAGCGACGAGGCCACGCTCGTCGACGCGCTCGCGCCGCAGGGCCGCGAACCCGAGGACGGCGCCGCGGGCGCGCGGCGCGTCGCGCCGCCCGAGTCCTGGTTCACGGAGACCTACGAGACGTGCGAGGTCGCGATCAGGCGCGGCCCGTTGACGTCACAGTTCTACGCCAGGCCGCTCACCGCTGGGCCCGGCACCGGCACGCCGCTTCCGTCCTCGCCGACCTTCCGGTTGCGCGGAGGCCCGACGGTCGAGCAGAGCGACGCCGCGCGCGCCGCCCTCCTTGCCCTCGTCGAGATCCTGTCCCGCGACGGGTGGGAGCCCGAGGGCCGGAACGAGCACTGGTTCGGACGCCGGTTCCGGCGCGCCGAGACGGCGGCGACACTCACGCGTCCGCGGGGGCAGGCCCCTGAGACTGGGGCTGCGGGATCCTGAACGCCGTGTAGACGGCGAGGCCGACCCAGAGCAGGTCGAACCAGCCGAAAACCGTGCCGAGCTCCTCCGTGAACGCATCGACCGTGTCGGCCGAGAAGATCGGCACGTCGACCGCCAGCCCGACCTCGGCGAGGGAGTCCTCGAGCACCCAGACGAAGGAGAGGTACTTGCCGAGGAGGATGCCGAGCAGGGCGGCGGTCACCGCGACGACCTGGAAGGGGAGACCCCTGCTGCCGCCGGCGGCAAACACGACCGCCGTGCCCGCGAGCCATCCGATCGCCCACGCCACGATGCCGACCTCGTAGTCCGTCGACTTCACGATCAGGCCCCACACGACCCCGCCGACGATCGCGGCGACGAGCGCTGCGGCGGCGGCGGTGGCGACAGGCGAGCGAGCCTGCATCAGGCGAGCGCCGCGCGCAGGGCCTCGACGACCCGCTCCTGGTCGTCCGCCTCGAGCTGCGTGTAGAAGGGGAGGGCGAGCGTGCGCCGGCTCGTGTCCTCCGAGACCGGCAGCATCCCCTCGCGGAAGCCGTAGCGCTCGCGCATGTACGGCTGCAAGTGGATCGACGGCAGGTAGCGGCTCGTCTCGATCCCGTCCGCCCCGAGCCGCTCGATCACGACCTCCCGGTCGAGACCGGGCGCGAGCGAGACGACGTACACGAACCAGGAGCGGCGATGGTCGGCGTCGTTCGCCAGGGGCGGGTCGACGCCGTCGACGTCGCCGAGAAGCTCCGTGTAGCGGGCCGCAGCCGCGTCTCGCAGCTCGAGGATCCGGTCGAGCTTCTCGAGCTGTCCGATCCCGAGGGCGGCCCTGATGTCGTCGATGCGGTAGTTGTAGCCGAGCCGCGCGTGCTCGAGCCACCCGCCGCCGTCGGCCCGGCCCTGGTTGCGCAGGCTCTTCAGGAGCCGCCACTCCTCCTCCGAGTGCGTCGTGACGATCCCGCCCTCCCCCGTCGTCATCTGCTTGTTCGGGTAGAAGGCGAACACCGCCGAGGGCCCGTGCGACCCGACCGTCGCGCCGCGGTACTCGGCGCCGAGCGCCTCGCAGGCGTCCTCGATCAACGCGAGGCCGTGGCGCTCGGACAGTGCGCGGAGCGCGTCGAGCTCGCAGGGGTAGCCGAAGATGTCCACCGCCACGATCGCCCTCGTGCGCTCGGTGACGGCCGCCTCGACCGCGGCGGGATCGAGGTTGAGCGTGGCCGGGTCAATGTCGGCGAAGACCGGCGTCGCCCCCTCGTAGATGAAGCAGTTCGCCGACGCCGCGAAGGAGAACGGGGTCGTGATCACCTCGTCGCCGGGACCGACTCCGGCGCTGCGGCAGAGCAGGTGCAGGCCCGCGGTCCCGCTCGCGACCGCGGCGGCGTAGGGTGCGCCGGCGCGCTCGGCGAAGAGCTCCTCGAAGCGGTCGATCGACGGGCCCAGCGAGAGCCGGCCGGAGCGCAGCACCTCGAGCACGAGCTCCTCCTCGCGCTCGTCGAGATACGGCTGCGAGAGCCGGATGTCTCTCCGCTGCACGGAAAGACTAGAAAGCGAGCGTGACGAGGATCTCAGCTCCTGCTTCCCATTCTCCCCAGCGTTCCTCGGCGCGGCCGAGAAAACTCATGCCTCCGCGGGCTCGGGCGCCGGCAAGGCCGCGTACTCGAGCCACTGCCCCCAGCGCTCGCTGCGACCACGCACGGTGTCGAGGTAGGCGGCCTGGATCTCGAGCGTCACGGGCCCGACCCCGATCTCGGCCTCGTCGACCGAGCGCAGGGGGGTCACCTCGGCCGCGGTGCCGGTCATGAACACCTCGTCGGCGAGGTAGAGGTCGGAGCGGATCAGGTTCCCCTCCTTGACCGGGTAGCCGAGATCCTGCGCGATCTGAATGACCGAGTCGCGCGTGATGCCGGGCAGGATCGAGGTCGAGAGCGACGGCGTGTGGATCGTCCCGCCCTTGACGACGAAGATGTTCTCGCCCGAGCCGTCGGCCACGTAGCCCTCGGCCGTGAGCAGAATCGCCTCGTCGTAGCCCGCGCGGTTCACCTCGGTGACGGCCAGCATCGAGTTCAGGTAGACGCCGGTTGCCTTCGCCACGTGGGGGATCACGTTGGGGCCGATTCGCTGCCAGGAGGAGATCTTGCCGCGGATGCCCTGCTTCAGGCCCTCCTCGCCGAGGTAGGCGCCCCAGGGCCAGCTCATGATCACGGTCTCGACCGGGTTGCCGGCCGCCGAGACGCCGAGCTCGCCGTATCCGTAGAACACGATCGGCCGCAGGTAGCACTCGGGCAGCCCGTTGGCGCCGATCAGCTCGAGCGAGGCCGCGTGCATCTCCTCGATGCGGTAGGGGATCTCCATGCCCAGCAGGCGCGCCGAGTTGTCCAGACGCCGCAGGTGATCGGTGAGCCGGAACACCGCCGGGCCCTTCTGCGTCTCGTAGCACCGAATGCCCTCGAAGACGCCTGAGCCGTAGTGGAGCCCGTGTGAGCCGACGTGGATCTTGGCGTCGGCCCAGTCGATGAGCTCGCCGTTCATCCAGATCTTCTCGGTTTCCCGCATGCCGCTGTCTCCTTTCCCGGAGCCGGGAATGTTATGTCCCCTCTTGGACGGCGTCCATCAGTCTCGCCCGGGCCAGCCGTACGAGCTCGTTCGGAGCGAGTCCGGCCATGTGCCTCGGCGAGCCCGCGCCGATCCAGACGAGATCGTGCGCCAGCAGCGTTTGCTCGATCAGCACGTTGTCGACTCCCGGGAGCGGAAACGGCGCCACCGCGCCCACCGCGAAGCCCGTCACCGCCTCCACCCGCTCCCGGCCGGCGATGAGCGCGCTGCCGCAGCCGAGGGCGGACGCGACCTTGCCGGCATCCGCACGACGGTCGCCCGGCACCAGCACGACGGCCGGCTGACCGTCGCAGTCGAAGACGAGCGACTTGACGATCTGGCCCAGCTCGCAGCCGATCGCCAGGGCCGCATCCCGGGCCGTCGGCGTACCGGCGCCGAACTCCTCGAGCCGCGCCTCGGCCCCCGCCTCGCGCAGGAAATCGGCGACGCGACGCACGGGCTCGGGCCAGTCACCCACCGACAGAGCGTAGCTTCCGCCCCTCGATCCCGCCCCTCCCCGTTTGGAGGAATGGACGTGCGCCGATCCGGCGTGCACGGACCGGTTCGAGAACCTCGAACCGCGCGCGCACGCCACCTAGAACAGCCAGGGCACGAACCGCCGCGGCGTCCGCCGCCGGTAGTCCGCGTAGCCGGAATACCGCTCCTCCAGCCACGCCTCCTCCAGGCGCGACTTGAGTGCGAAGACGAAGACCAGGAGCGCAGCGGGCACGAGCGCGGCCGGACTCGTGGCGAGCGCGTATCCGGCGGCGAAGATCAGCCCGGCGCCGTAGATCGGGTGGCGCACGAGACGGTAAGGGCCGCGGTCGACGAGCGCCGCCTCCGCTCGCGGCCTCGGCAACGGCGTCATCGAAGGCCCGAGCGTGCGGAAGGACCAGGCGAAGAAGCCGGCACCGGCCAGCGCGACGAGGACGCCGGTGGCCCGGACCGCCGCCGGCCAGCCCGGCGGCAGGAAGCCGGCGACGAGCACGACCCCGAGCACCACGAACTGCAGCGCGACCCACCCCTCGCCGCGGCGACCGAGCCGGGGGACGTTCACTCGAGCGCGATGAACCGCGCGTCGTCGAAGCCCTCGTCGCGGAAGCGCTCGACGAGCTCGGCCGGCGCCGGGTTGTCGATCGAGAGCCCCATCAGCGCCTTGCCGCCGCGGCGCGTGCGTGACACGGCCATGTTGGCGATGTTCACGCCGGCCGCGCCGAAGAGCGTGCCCACGCGACCGATCACGCCCGGCACGTCGTCGTAGCGGAAGAAGACCATCAGCGGCGCGAGCTCGATCTCGAGCTGGAAGCCGAGCGCGCTCACGAGCCAGTGCCGGTGCTCGCCTCCGATGGTCGTCCCGGCCACCCGCAGCAGGTCGCCGCCGCCGCGGACGCCGACCCGCAGGAGGTTCGTGAAGTCGCGCGCGTGGGCCTCGCGCTCCTCTGCCACTTCGATCCCGCGCTCGGCCGCAATCACGGGCGCGTTCACGTAGTTCACCGGCTGGTCGACGCGGCCCTGGAACGCGCCGTTCAGCGCGGCCAGCGTGAGCAGGCGGGTGTCGTACTCCGACAGCGCACCGAAGTACGCGAGCTCGATCCGGTCGGCCCGGCCCTCCGCGAGCTCCATCGCCAGGCGACCGAGCTTTGACGCGAGCGGGATGAAGGGCCCGAGCACCTCGAGGTCCTCCTGCCGGACGGAGGGGATGTTGACCGCGTTCGTGACGAGCCCGCCCTCGAGAGCCGCGACCACCTGCTCGGCGACGATCACGCCGGCGCGGTCCTGCGCCTCCTCGGTCGAGGCCGCGAGGTGCGGCGTCACGACGACGTTGTCGAGCTCGAGCAGCGGCCCCGAGTAGGGCTCCTCGGAGAAGACGTCGAGCGCCGCCGCCGCCACCTTGCCGCTCGTGAGCGCTTCGATCAGCGCGTCCTCGTCGACCAGCTCGCCGCGGGCAGCGTTGACGATGCGCACGCCGTCGCGCATGCGGGCGAAGGCGCCCCGCCCGAGCGCGCCGCGGGTCTCGGTCGTGAGCGGCAGGTGCACGGTGATGAAGTCGGCGGCGCCGTAGAGGTCCTCCGGGCGGTCGGCAGCCTCCACTCCGAGCTCGCGAAAGCGCTCGCGGGAGACGAACGGGTCGTACGCGACGACGTGCAGGCCGAGACCGAGCGCGCGACGCGCGACCTGCTGGCCGATCCGCCCGAATCCGAGCACGCCGAGTGTCTTGTCGGCGAGTTCGACGCCGCCGTAGCGCGAGCGCTCCCAGCGTCCCTGTTTGAGCGCGGCGTGCGCCTGCGGGATGTTGCGCGCCAGGGCGACGAGCAGGCCGACGGTGTGCTCGGCGGCGGAGACGACGGTCGACTCCGGCGCGTTGGCGACGACGATTCCGCGCCGCGTCGCAGCGGCGACGTCGACGTTGTCGACGCCCACGCCCGCCCGCCCGATCACCTTCAGCCGGTCGGCCCGGTCGATCAGCTCGGCCGTGACCCTGGTCGCCGAGCGGATCACGATCGCGTCGTACTCCCCGATCCGCCCGGCGAGGTCCGAGTCGCCGTCCACGTCGACGTCGAATCGCCGGCGCAGCAGCTCGACGCCGGCTTCCGCGATCGGCTCGCGGATCAGGACCCTCAGACGGTCGGAGCTCACACGCGGGTGTTCGAGGAGTACGCCTCGAGGGCGGCGGTGACGGCGACTCCACGCTCGATCTCCGCGCCCGCCTCGGCGAGCCCCAGCTCGATGGCGGCGAGGGCGGTCGTGATGTCGAAGATGTCGAACCAGCCGATGTGGCCGATGCGAAAGATCTTGCCCTTGAGCTCGCCCTGGCCGCCGATCAGCTGGATGCCGTAGGCGTCACGGAGCCTGAGCAGCAGCCCGGCGACGTCGACCCCCTCCGGTCCCTTGACCGCGGTCACGACGGCGGAGCGCTCCTCGTCCGGGGAGAACAGCTCGAGTCCCATCGCCTTGACGCCCTCGCGGCACGCGCGGCCGAGCCTGGCGTGCCGGTCGAAGGTGGCCTCGAGGCCCTCGTCGAGGATGAGACCGAGCGCGACGTCGAGCGCGCGGACGAGCGAGACGGCCGGGGTGAACGGCGCGTCGAGGGCGGCCTGGCCCTGCCGTGTTCGTTCCCAGTCGAGCACGAAGCGCGGCGAGGAGGAGCGCGCCGCCGCCTCGAGCGCGGCGGGCGAGACCGATGCCAGCCCGAGCCCCGGCGGTGTCATCAGCGCCTTCTGCGAGCCGGACACGGTCACGTCGATCTCCCACGCGTCGGTCTCGAGCGGAACCGCGCCCAGGCTCGAGACGGCGTCCACGACCACGACCGCGCCGGCCTCCTTCGCGACCGCTGCGAGCGCCTGCACGTCGGCAACGACCCCGGTGGAAGTCTCGGAGTGCGTCAGGTACACGACCTCCGCGCCGCCGGCGTCGGCCATCAGCGCGCGCAGGTCGGAGGGGTCGGGCGTCTCGCCCCAGGGCAGCCTGAGGTGAACCAGGTCCGCTCCGAACGCCTCCACCATCGCGGCCCAGCGCTCGCCGAAGTAGCCGGCCGAGACGACGACGATTCGCTCTCCGGGCGAGCAGAGGTTGGCGGTCGCAGCCTCGAGCGTCCCAGTGCCCGACGAGGTGTACAGCAGCACCTCGTTCCGCGTGCGGAAGACCTCTGCGAGCCGGTCGAGGCACCGCCGATAGACGGGCTTGAAGTCGGGCCCGCGGTGGTGGACGATCGGCTGCGCCATGGCCGCGAGCACCTCCGGCGGGACCGGAGTCGGGCCCGGGGTGAACAGGTAGCGCTTCTCGGCCAACGCCGTTCGCAGACTAGCTCAGTCGTAGGCTGGACCCGTGGAGGCCTTACTCGCGTTCGGTGCGGGGTTGCTCGCGCTGCGGCTCGCCGGCCGCCTCGCCACGCGACGGTGGGCGACGGGCCGGCCTGAGCT
>JBOHAW010000369.1:0-14864 GCA_050697975.1 Gaiellaceae bacterium | reverse complement strand
GGCCCAGGCGGCCGCCCCCGAGCCGCAGCCCGCCGCCCCCGAGCCGCAGCCCGAGTAGGGACAGGGCGAGAACCGACATGTCCGGGGTCAGACCCCGGACATGTCAGGCCGGGACGACGATCCGCACGCCGCTACAGTGTCCCCGCCGATGAAGCGCTACTTCGTCACCACCTTCGGCTGCCAGATGAACGCGCACGACTCCGAGCGCATCAAGGGCATGCTCGAGTCGATCGGTCTCGGCGAGGCGCGCGCGCAGGCGGAGGCGGACGTGATCGTCTTCAACACCTGCACGGTGCGCGAGAAGCCCGACCAGCGCTTCGCCGCGCACCTGGCGCAGGCGGCGGCACTCAAGCAGCGCGACCCCGAGAAGGTGATCGCGGTCGGCGGCTGCTATGCCGAGGCGCAGCGCGAGCGCATCTTCGAACTCTACCCGTACGTCGACGTCGCCTTCGGGCCGGGCTCGATCCCGCACCTCGCCGACTGGATCGGGATGGGCGGCGAGGCTCCGCGCGGGCGCTTCGCCGAGTGGCGGTCGTTCGCCGCCGATCTGCCGCGCAGGCGCGAGCGCACCTACCAGGCCTGGGTGCAGGTCTCGATGGGCTGCAACTCGAAGTGCTCGTACTGCATCGTCCCCGCCGTGCGCGGCCGCGAGCAGAGCCGGCGGCCGGGCGACATCGTCGCCGAGGTGACCCAGCTGGCGCAGGACGGCGTGCGCGAGATCACGCTCCTGGGCCAGAACGTGAACTCGTACGGACGCGATCTCCTGCCCGAGATCCGCACCGAGTTCGGCGAGCTCCTGCGCGCAACCGACGCCGTCGACGGGATCGAGCGCATCCGCTTCACGAGCCCGCACCCGAAGGACTTCCGCGCGCCGGTGATCGAGGCGATGGCCGAGTGTGCGGCCGTGTGCGAGCACGCGCACCTGCCGCTCCAATCCGGATCGACGCGGATCCTGAAGGCGATGCGCCGCACCTACAGCCGGGAGCGGTACCTCAGGCTCGTCGAGGAGATGCGCACCGCGCTCCCCGACCTCGCGCTCACGACCGACGTCATCGCGGGCTTCCCGGGCGAGACGGGGACCGACTTCGATGAGACGCTCGCCGTCGTCGAGGAGGTGCGCTACGACGGTGCCTACACGTTCGTCTACTCGCCGCGCCGCGGCACGGAGGCGGCCGACCTGCCCGACCAGGTGCCCGAGGAGCTCAAGCGCGAGCGGGTCGAGCGCCTGATCGAGGTCGTGCAGCGCATCGCCGCCGAGCGCAACGCCGAGCGCGTCGGGCGCGTCGAGGAGGTCCTGGTGGAGGGGCCGAGCCGCACCGATCCCGCCGTCCTGCGCGGCCGCACGCGCCGCAACACGACCGTCAACTTCGCCGGCACGGCCGCTCCGGGCGAGCTGGTCGATGTGCGGATTGACGGTGCCACGTCGACGACCCTGCGCGGGACGCAGCTCGCCGCGGCCGCCGCCTAGATGCGGATTCTCGTCACCGGCTCCAGCGGCCAGATCGGGACGAATCTCGCGCTCCGCCTGCTCGCCGACGGGCACGAGGTCTTCGGCGTCGACAAGCGCGCGAACACCTGGATCGAGGACGAGTTCCGCTACCTGCTCCAGGATCTCTCCGGCCACTACCCGGCCTTTCCCGGCGGGATCGGCGGGGTCGAGTACCCGGAGGTCGACGTGGTCGTCCACCTGGCCGCGCACGCGAGGGTGCACCAGCTCGTCGTGCAGCCGCACAGGGCGCTCGAGAACGCCGTGATGACGTTCAACGTGCTCGAGTACTGCCGCCAGCAGCAGCTGCCGCTTGTGTTCTCGTCCACGCGCGAGGTCTACGGCGACGTACACCGCTTCGAGGGCTACGGTGAGGAGACCGCCGACTTCGCCTACACGGAGAGCCCGTACTCGGCCTCGAAGATCACCAGTGAGGCGTTCATCTACTCGTACGCGCGCTGCTACGGCCTGCGCTACCTCGTCTTCCGCTTCTCGAACGTCTACGGCCGCTTCGACAACGATCTGCACCGGATGGCCCGCGTGCTTCCGCTGTGGATCCACTCGATGCTGCGCGACGACCCGATCACGGTGTACGGCGGCGACAAGGTGCTCGACTTCACGTACGTCGACGACTGCGTGGACGGGATCGCCCGCGGGATCGGCCTGCTCGCGGAGGGGCGCGTCGCGAACGAGACGATCAACCTCGCCTACGGGGAAGGGAACACGCTCGTGCGGGCGGCCGAGTTGATCGCGGCCGAGGTCGGCGTCGAGCCGCGGATGACGATTGCGCCCGCGCTGATCGGCGAGGTGACGCACTACGTCGCCGACATCCGCAAGGCACACGACCTCCTCGGCTGGCGCCCGGACGTGCCGCTCGACGAAGGGATCCCGCGCGCCGTCGCTTGGTTCCGGGAGCACCGCGCCGCGCACCCGGACGAGGACCGGCCGGTTGCGGGCGAGGGCGGCGCGCTTGGCTGGAAGACCCTCGCTGCCGACCCGACCTAGCACGACCGTTCTCGCCCTCTTCGGCCCGACCGGCTCGGGCAAGAGCGCGGTCGCCGAGGCCCTCGCCGACCGCATTCCGGCCGAGCTCGTCTCGGCCGACGCGATGCAGGCGTACCGCGGGCTCCCGATCCTCACGAACCAGCCCACCGCGCCGACCCGCCTCGTCGCGATCTGGCCGCTCGGACACGAAGGGTCGGTGGGCGAGTACGCGGCGCTCGCACACGCGGCGATCGACGAGATCCTCGACGCCGGCAGGACGCCGGACGTGGTCGGAGGCACGGGGCTGTACCTGCGCGCGGCGGTCGGCGCGATCGGACTCCCGCCGGCGCCGCTCCCGGGCGCGCGCGAGCGCTGGGAGGCCTTCTACGACGCGGAGGGGAGCGGGCGCGCCCACGCGGAGCTGGCCGGCCGGGATCCCGCTGCGGCGGCCGTCGTGCACGCGAACGACCGCCGCCGAGTCGTTCGGGCTCTCGAGCTCGCCGACGCGGGGCACTCGCTCGTGCCGGCGCGGAGCCGGCTCTGGACGGAGGAGATGCGCCACCCGACGCTCGTGGCCGGCCTCGCCCCGTCGCGGGCCGTGCTCGACGGCACGATCGAGGAGCGGACGCGTGCGATGTTCGCCGCGGGCGTCGAGGAGGAAGTACGCCAGGTGCTCGAGCAGCCGCTGTCCGCGACCGCGCGCAAGGTGCTCGGTCTACGGGAGATCGCCGAGCTCGCGCCGGAGGACGCCTTCGAAGCGGTCGTGCGGAGGACGCGCCGGTACGCGGCCTACCAGCGCAAGTGGATGCGCCGGATTCCGGGCCTTGTTAGCGTCGCGGCCGATCGCCCACCGGACGAGATCGCGGATGAGATTCTCGAAATGGCACGCGCTCGGCAATTCCTACCTGCTCGTCGAGCGGGCTGAGGTCGGCCGTCCGCTCACGCCCGAGCGGGCGCAGGCGCTGTGCGATCCCCGCACCGGCGCCGGTGCCGACGGCGTGCTGGAGGTCCTGTCGGCGGACGACGACCGGGCGGAGATCGAGATCTGGAACCCGGACGGCTCGACCGCGGAGCTCTCCGGCAACGGCCTCCGCATCGTCGCGCGCTGGCTGTCCGAGCGGAGCGGTGCCGACGAGGTGCGCGTGCGCGTTGGCGCGCGGGAGGTGACGGCGCGCGTGCGCGGGGAGGTGGTCGAGCTCGACGTGGGCGCGGTCGAGGTCGGTGAGCTCGAGGAGCTGACGGTCGGCGGAGAGCGGCTCGAGGTCACCGCCGTCTCGGTCGGGAACCCGCACGCAGTCGTCCGCCGGGAGCCGTCCCGGGACGACCTCCTGCGCCTGGGTCCGGCGCTCGAGCGGCACGCGCGCTTTCCCGAGCGGACGAACGTCCAGCTCGTCCGCATCGACGGCCTGCACGACCTCACCGTCGCCGTCTGGGAGCGGGGAGCGGGCGAGACGGCGTCGTCGGGGACGAGCGCCGTCGCGGCAACGGCCGCCGCGGTCGCGAACGGCTGGTGCGAGAGTCCCGTCACGGTGCACCTCCGGGGCGGCGACCTGCTCGTCGAGCTCGACGCCGAGAACCGCGCGACGCTCACCGGGCCGGCGGTCGAGATCCTTCGCGGCGAGCTCGTCGGCGAGGCCTAGCGGGGCTGGCGCCGAGCGCGCCAGGCCTCGGCCATCGCGATCCGCTGCATGAGCGTCGGATGGCTCTCGAGCAGGACATACGACCACGTGGGCGGGCTCGGCTGCTGGAGCGCCGTGGTCGCGAACCGCTGGAAGAGCCCCTTCGCGGCGTCGGGGTCGCGCGTGACCTCGAGCGCAGCCCAGTCGGCCTCGGCCTCGAGCCTCCGCGAGATCACGTTCTGAACGGGCTGGGCAATGAGCTGGAGCGCGACGAGCACGAGCAGGGACAGCGGCACGGCGCGCGGCTCGACCATGCCGCCGGCACGGCGCGTGGCCGCGGCGATCAGGAAGGTGCCGGGAACGGCGAACAGCGCGTACCAGCCGAGGCTCTTCCAGATGTGCTCGTGTGCATGGTGCCCGAGCTCGTGGGCGAGGACGACGCGGATCTCGTCGTCCTCGAAGCGGCCGTCGAGCAGCGTGTCCCACAGAATCACGCGCCGGCTCGGTCCGAGGCCGGTTGCCTCTGCGTTGGGGGCCGTCGTGTACTCGCCCACGTCCTCGACCTCGACCGGGATCTCGCGCACGTCCTGAGCGGTCGCGAGGCTACGCGCCTGGGCGGCCAGCTCACGGTCTCGTAGCGGCTCCAGGCCGGGGATCAGGTACGGGTACACGAAGGCGAAGAGGACGGCGAGACCGACGAAGGCGGGCGCGCCGGCGATCCACCAGCGGTCGCGCAGGACGCCGGCCAGGGCCATCACGATCAGCAGGGCGAGGCAGATGAACAGGAACCCGCCGGCCAGCCCGAGCCAGTTGTCGACGATCCACAGGAGATACCCCTCGCGCGAGACGCCGTGGCGCCGCTCCCACCACAGCGCGGCGAGGCCGAACGGCAGCTGGACGAGCCACAGCAGCGCCAGGCCGAGCATGCCGAGCATCATTCCCGTGCCGATCCGGCCGGCCGCCGACTCCCGGATGAGCCGGTGCCCGCGCACGGCGTAGAGGGCGAGGACGGCCAGGAGGGCGGCCTGGGAGAACAGGTAGTCGATGCGGAGGAAGCGCTCGTAGCGGCTCGAGCGGCGCAGCTCTGCGTCGGTGAAGAGGTCGTCGGCATCCAGCTCCGGCAGGCGCAGGCCGGCGGGAGCGTCGGTCTCCCAGAGCTGGGTCGCAGCCAGCGCCCAGAGGACCGCGAGAACGGCGAGGAGGGCGACCCAGGGCAGTCGCCTGACGCGCACGCCGTTCATCTAGATCAGGCCGCGGCGGGCTCTGCTGGGGGCTCCGGCGGCGCGACGCGGGGCTCGGCCGGGCTGCTGAACGGATAACGGTCGGTGAGGAGGAAGAGGTAGCCCTCGGTCTGCGCCGAGTAGCGCAGCACGAGCGCGCCGAGATTGCGGAGGCCGGTCGGCATCCGGCCGGTGGCGAGGGCGGCGAACCAGCCGAGCACGGCGACGACGAAGAGCGCCCCGTCCAGTGCGCCGGCGACCACGAACGCCGGGATCGCCAGGAGCAGCCGGAAGCCCGTAATCCAGCGGTTCTGTCGCCCGGGCGCCGGAATCGCGAGGTCGATCGGATACGCGGCCGCGGGGCCCGTGAAGCCGGGGAACGGGTTGGCGACGAGGGAGACGTAGGCCGAGACGTGCGTCCCGTAGCGGACGAACGAGCTCAGGAACGCGTGCAGCGCGCGCGGCGGCCGGCCGGTCGCGAGCGTTGCCACCCAGTTCGCGATGGCGACCAGGAACGCGAGGATGCTCCACAGGAGCCACCAGATGAAGTGGGGGATCGCCAGCAGGAGGCGGAAGAGGACGGTCAGCCGGGAACGCCGCTGGTCGTCCGCCACCGCGATCGCGATCGGGTGCTCGGGAACGGGCTCGACTCGGAGCAGGAACGCTGGGTCGCTGTTGGGATAGCGATCCGTGAGCAGGAACAGATAGCCGAGCGCCTGGGCCGAGTACCCGACGCCGTAGGCCGCAAGATCCCGGAACCCTCGCGGCATGCGACCGCGGGCGAGGCTGGCGAACCAGCCGAAGAAGGCGACGACGGCCGCCGCGCCTCCGCCCTGGAGGAAGAAGCTCCCGTAGTCGTCCGGGTCGCTCGTGCCGCTTCCCGTTCCGGCTCCGCCTCCGCCCCCGGCGCCGCCCGCGAGGACGCTCGCGAGCGCGAGGGCGGGGAGGACGAGCACCAGCCGGAAGGCCGTCACCAGCCGCCGCTGCCGCTCCGGGGGGTCGATCTCGAGGTCGACGGGATAGGTGCCGGCCGTTCCGGTGAAGCCGGGGAACGGGTTCGCCGCCAGGAAGAGGTAGGCCGTGAGGTGCGTCCCGTAGCGGACGTACGCGGCGAGGAACCGGTGCAGCGCGAGCGGGGACCGCCCGCCGATCAGCGTCGCGAACCAGTTCACCACGGCGGCCACGATCGCTGCCAGCGTCCAGAGCACGAGCCAGACGACGTGCGGGATCGCGAGCAGGAGGCGGAAGAAGACCGTGAGCCGAGAGCGTCTGAGGTCGCCGGCGACCGTGAGCCGGATCGGATAGGGCGGCACGGGCGGATTATGCGCAGAAGCCGGCGGCCCCGGAGTCTCAGCCTCCGATCTCGAACTCCCGCAGCACCTCGTTCAGGCTCGTCTTCAGGTCGGTCGAGGCGTTCCGAACGCCCACGATCAGGGCGCAGCCGACCTGGAACGTCCCCGCCGGGTACGTCTTCGGGCGCGTCCCCGGCAGGACGACGGAGCGCGGTGGGACGTAGCCGCGGTACTCGACGGGCTCGGGCCCCGTGACGTCGACGATCGGCACCGATCCGGTGAGCGCGACGTTCGGAGCGAGCACGGCGCCCGCGCCGATGCGCACGCCCTCGGTGACGATGCAGCGCGAGCCGATGAAGGCGCCGTCCTCGACGATCACGGGCCTCGCCTGCACCGGCTCGAGCACTCCGCCGATGCCGACGCCGCCCGCGAGATGGACGTCGGCGCCGATCTGCGCGCACGACCCGACTGTCGCCCAGGTGTCGACCATTGTCCGCGGGCCGACCCAGGCGCCGATGTTCACGAAGCTCGGCATCAGGATCACGCCTTCCGAGAGAAACGATCCGTAGCGGGCGACGGCGGGCGGGACCACGCGAACGCCGTGCAGCAGGCGCTTGAGCGGAATCTTGTCCTGGTACGAAAACGGGCCGACCTCGACCGGCTCGACCTTGCGCAGGCGGAAGAACTCCAGGATCGCCTGCTTGGCCTCCACGTCGACGATCCACTCGCCGTCGACGTTCTCGGCGACTCGCCGCTCGCCGCGGTCGAGCGCCGCGACGATCGCCTCGACCTGCTCGGCGTTCACAGCACCTCCTCCAGAACCGCCACGGCGCGCCGGCACTCGTCCTCGCCGGGCACGAGCGCGAGGCGGACGAACCCCTCTCCGGCGACGCCGAAGTAGGAGCCCGGGGAGACGACGACGCCGTGCTCGAGCAGCCGGTCGGCGAACCCCTCCGAGCCCGATCCGTCCGGCACCGCCACCCAGAGGTACATCGTCGCCTCGCTGGCCGCCACCCGCAGCCGCTTGCGTGCGAACAGCTCGAGGAAGAGCTCGCGCTTGCGCCCGTAGATCGCGCGCGTCTCCTCCACGTGCGCCTCGTCGCCCCAGGCCACGATCGACGCGCGCTGGACGAACTCCTGGGGAGCCGTGCCGGCGTTCGGCCTGAAAGCCCGGAGGGCGTCGATCAGCTCCGGGTCGCCGGCGGCGAAACCCGATCGGTAGCCGGTCATCGAGGAGCGCTTGCTGAGCGTGTTGAACACGATCACGTTCCTGCGGTCGGCGAGCTGGAGGGCCGAGGCGGGCGGCTCGTCGAACCACAGCTCGCTGTAGGCCTCGTCGGAGGCGAGCACGAAGTCGTACCGCCGCGCGAGCTCGGCCAGCCGCTCGTAGAAGGCGAGCGGCGCGGTCGCGCCCGTGGGGTTGTTCGGATAGTTGACCCAGCAGAGCGCGGCGCGGGCCCACGTGCCGTCCTCGATCGCGTCCAGGTCGGGCAGGAAGCCGTTCTCCTCGAGCAGCGGAACGGCGATCGGATGTCCGCCGGCGAAGAGCGCGCCGCGCTCGGGCACCGGGTAGCCGGGATCGGTGACGAGCACGAGCCTGCGGCCGCCGGCCGGGTCGACGACGACCTGGGCGAGGCTGAAGATCGCCTCCTTGCTCCCGAGCGTCGGGACGATCTCGCGGTCGGGATCGAGATCGACGCCGAAGCGCCGCGCGGCCCAGGCCGCGATCGCCTCGCGCAGCTCGGGGAGTCCCTGCGCGAGCGGGTAGCGCGACGTCTCGGTGAGGTTGTCGACGAGCGCCTGGCGGATGATCGGAGCGGTGCGCTCGCGGGGGTCGCCGACGCCGAAGTCGACCAGCTCGATTCCCCGCGCGGCCACTCGCCGCTTCGCGTCCTCGAGGCGTGTGAACGGGTAGCTGCTCAGATTCGCGAGCACGGGAGAGATCGGCATCGTTCAGACGCTACCCGGGGCCACGAACCGCTGGAGCGCCGTGAATGTGCGCACGAGCGCGGTCACCTCGACCCGTTCGTCGCGGCGGTGCGCGTACCTCGTCGCCCCGGGGCCGAGATTGACCGCGTCGAGGCCGCGGCTCGCGAACTCCGCCACGGGCGTCCAGGCCTGCTTCGGCTCCACGTCGAAGCCGCCCGCTGCCCGCAGGCGGCCGACGAGCGGCCGGTCGACGACCACACGGGCCGGTGGGGAGTTGCTGAGGAACTCGAGCGTGCCGGTGCCGTCCACCAGCTCGCGCAACCGCTCCTCGGCCTCCGCGGGCGAGCGGTTCGGCGCGTAGCGGAAGTTGAGCTCGCAGACGGCCCGGTCCGGAACGACGTTCGGGGCGATCCCGGCCTCGATGCGGACGACGCTCAGCACCTCCCGGAACAACAGGCCCTCGACCGTCACGTCCAGGGGCTCGGCTTCGGCGATGGCCGCCAGGCCGCGGACGGCACGGTGGATGGCGTTCTCGCCCAGCCACGGGCGGGCCGAGTGCGCGCTCGTGCCGGCGAAGGTCAGGCGGGCGTTCAGGTTGCCCAGGCACCCGGCCTGGATCGTGTTGTCGGTCGGCTCCATCATCACGACGAGTGCGCTCTCGCCGAGCGTCTCGCAGCGCTCGAGGAACTCGGGTAGCGGGCTGTCGCTCGCGGCCAGCTCCTCGCGCGTGAAGAAGAGGAAGCCGAGGTCGAGCTCGAGCGCGGGTTCCGCTTCGACGGTCCACTGCGCCAGCTCGAGCATCACGGCGAGCCCGCTCTTCATGTCACTGGCGCCCAGGCCGACGACGGCGTCGTCCTCGATCCGGCCGGGCAGATTGCCCTGCGCGGGGACGGTGTCGAGATGGCCGGCCAGGACAACGAGCGGCCGCCCCGCCGCACGCTCGGTCGTGAAGAAGAGGATGTCCTCGTCGGCGTGGACGCGCCGGAGGCGCCCCGGGACGGCGGCCGCGACGTGGGCGGCGATCGCGGCCTCCGCCCGGCTCTCCGACGGGATGTCGACGAGCTCGAGCGTGCGCCGGGCGAGGCGCTGGGAGAGCGGAGCGGCCACTTGGGGGGCGAGCTTAACCAGGCATAATCCCCGGGTGACGCATCGCCAGCCCGATCCCGCTCCGGGAGCCGAGCCGGAGCGCGGATTCGTCCTCGCCGTCCTGGCCCCGGGTACCGACGCCGACGAGGAGCTGGCCGAGCTCCGCGAGCTCGCGCGCACCGCGGGCGTCGAGCCGGCGGCCGAGCTCGTCCAGCAGCGGGCTCGCCCCGACCCGCGCACGTATGTCGGCAAGGGCAAGCTCGCCGAGCTCGAGCGCGCTTACGGCGCGGCGGGCACGGATGTCCTGATCGTCGACGACGAGCTCGCTCCCGTCCAGCAGCGGCAACTCGAGAACGCGCTCTCGGCCCGCGTCGTCGATCGCACGCAGCTCATCCTCGACATCTTCGCCCAGCACGCGATCACCGCCGAGGGAAAGCTTCAGGTCGAGCTGGCCCAGCTCGAGTACAACCTGCCGCGGATGCGAGGCCTGTGGCAGCACCTGGAGCGGCTTGGCGGCGGCGTGGGCACGCGCGGGCCCGGCGAGACGCAGCTCGAGACCGACCGGCGGATCGCCCGGCGGCGTGTCTCCCTGCTCCGCCGGCGATTGGGCGAGCTCTCCAAGCAGCGCCAGACGAGACGCAGGGAGCGGCTCCGGACGCAGACCCCGACGGTAGCCCTCGCGGGCTACACGAACGTGGGCAAGTCGACGCTCCTGAACGCGCTCACCGACGCGCAGGTGCCGGTCGACGACCGTCTCTTCGAGACGCTCGATCCGACCACGCGCGGCTTCGAGCACGACGGACGGCGCTACCTCGTCACGGACACGGTCGGGTTCATCCGGCGCCTGCCGACGCAGCTCGTCGAGGGCTTCGCCGCGACCCTCGAGGAGACGCTCGTCGCCGATCTCGTGCTCCACGTGGTCGACGCCTCGGCACCGGAGGATCGGCTCGAGGCCATGCGCGAAGCGGTCGAGACTGTGCTGGCGGAGATCGGCGCCGACGAGCTGCCGATCGAGCTCGTGCTGAACAAGATCGACGCGGTCGATCCGCTCGGTCGCCGGCGACTCGCGAACCGCTTTCCGGGCGCGCTCCAGGTTTCGGCGCTGACCGGCGAAGGACTCGGCGCGCTGCGGGGACGTCTGGCCGAGCGGTTCGCCGACCGCTTCGAGCTCGTCCGGCTGCTGCTCCCGTACGACGAGGGCGCGAGACTCGCCGAGCTCTACGCCCTCGGTGCGCCGATCGAGGAGCGCGACGACCGCCCGGACGGCGTGCTGGTGCTCGCGCGCCTGCCGCGTGGCGAGCTCCAGCGCTTCGCTCCGTACATCGTCGCCGAGGCAAAGGCGCCGCACGCGCGGACGTCGAGGTGATCGAGCTACCGATTCGGCGGCTGCGCGAGGACGCGGTGGTGCCGCGGCGCGCCTACGAGGGCGACGCCGGGCTCGATCTGGCGGCGTGCGAGCGAGTGGAGCTCGGCCCGGGCGAGCGTGCGGTGATCCCGACCGGGCTGGCGGTTGCGATTCCGGACGGCTACGCCGGCTTCGTGCTCCGGCGATCGGGCCTCGCAGCGAACCACGGCATCACCGTCCTCAACTCGCCCGGCTTGATCGACTCCGGCTACCGCGGCGAGGTGCGGGTGATCCTGCTCAATACCGACCGGCGCGAGCCGTTCGTCGTCGAGCCGGGCATGCGCGTGGCGCAACTCGTGGTGCAGCCCGTCGCGGCGGTGCGACCGGTCGAGGTCGACGACCTGCCCGAGACCGAGCGCGGCGCCGGCGGGCACGGCTCCTCGGGCCTCTGATGGGCGCCGAGCCGCGCATCCGCGTCTCGGCGATCCTGCGGTGGCGCGGGCGGATGCTGCTCTGCCGGCACGAGAAGGGCGGGAACGAGCACTGGCTCCTGCCCGGCGGCGGCGTCAACTCGGGCGAGAGCCTCACTGCCGCGCTCCAGCGCGAGCTGGCGGAGGAGATCGGCATCGTCGGTTTCGGCGACGAGCTGCTCGTGGAGGGACCGGTGGCGATCGTGGACTCGATCGCCCCGGCGAGCAGCTACGTGTCGAAGCACGTCGTGCACATCATCTTCGCCGGCGATCTCTCCGGGAAGTCGCTCGATGCGGTGACCTCGCACGACGCGGCGGTGCGCGGGCACCGCCTCTTCGACGTGAACGAGCTGGACGGGGTCGTGCTGCACCCTCCGATCCAGCGCTTCCTGCGCCGCTGGCAGCCCGGCGACCCGGTGGTCTACCTGGGCGCGCTCTGGGCTCCCTGAGGGGCGAGCGGTCCCCGGACGTCGATCTCGACGTTCCGCGGCCGGTAGCCGAGACGGGAGTTGATGCCACGCATGGCGGCGTTGTCGGCGTCGTTGTGCGCGACGAGCAGCTCGAAGCCCGCTCGCCTCGCCCACTCGATCTGGGTCTGCTTGAGAGCTGAGGCGACGCCCCGCCCTCGCCAGGCGCGCCGAACGGCCGTCATGAGGTGGTCGGCCCGGCCGGCTTCCGCATCGGCCGCCCTCAGGCCGGCGTAGCCGACCGCCTCGCCTGCGGCCAGCGCCACGAACGATCCCTGGAGCAGGGCTCCGGGCCCCTCGAACTTCTTCGCGACCCACTTCTCGAACGGAGCGATCTCGTCCGGAGCCGCGGTGGGGATGTCCGGGAGCGACTCGCGCTCGATGTCGTAGGCGGCCGGGACGAGCTCCGGCCGGCCGGCGAGGCTCACGATCGTGACGCCGTGCGGAGGCTCCGGCGCGACGTCCGGAGTCGCGGCGAGCTCGAGCGTGGACTCGTACCGGCGGTTGAGCTCCTGGAAGCCTCGGCGCTCGAGGAAGCCGCGCGCTTCCGTGTCCTCCTCCAGCACACGCCCCTGGAGCACGCCGCCGCCGAGCTGCCGGGCGTGCTCGGACACCGCCGCGTACAGCGCAGAGCCGACACCCCGGCCGCGGAGGCGGGGCACGACCCGGATCATCGAGAAGACGCGCCCTGGCTCGGGTGCCGGCGCGCCCCAGCCGCTCCCGGCCAGCCGCTCGCCGACGTGCGCGAGGAGGAGCAGGGCGTCCGGTTCGTTCGCCTGCCAGTGCTCGATCTCGTCGACGCTGGGGATGTCGTGCGGCGTGACCTGCACCACCACGTCGACGACCGCCTCGAGGTCGCCCCGGTCGCGCACCGGCCGGATCACCGGCGCCCCGGGCACTACTGGAACCGTCCGCCGCGCTCGTGGGCCCGGCTCGCCGCGATCTCGTGCGCCTGCCGCTCCAGCTCGTCGTCCAGCGGCTCGAGGTCCGGGGCGTCGCCGAGGCGATGAGCGAGCGACTGCCCCAGCAGCCAGTCGGCGAGCCACGGGTTGCGGGGCAGCAGCGGTCCGTGCAGGTAGGTGCCGACGGCGCGCCCCAGCCGGCACCCCTCGTAGCCGCTGTCGCCGTCGTTGCCGAAGCCGGCGATCACACGTCCGAGCGGCGTGGCGCCGGCGTCCAGCCTCGTCCTGCCCGCGTGGTTCTCGAAGCCCGCCAGCGTCCGCCGGTCGCCCGGCTCGAGCTCGCACTCGATCAGCACGTCGCCGATCATCCGCCGCTCGCCCGCGACGGTCTCCAGCGCGAACAGGCCCACGCCCTGCTGCTCGACGCCGTGCTGGTCGAGGTAGAAGCGGCCGAGCAGCTGGTAGACGCCGCAGACCGCGAGCAGCGCAGCGCCTCCGTCGACAGCCGCTCGAAGCGCCGGACCCTTGGCCGCGAGATCCGGGGCGATCACAGCCTGCTCGCGATCCTGGCCGCCGCCGACGTAGAAGAGGTCGTGCTCGCCGACGACGATCGCATCGCCGACGCCGAGCGCACGCACCTCGAGCTCGTGGCCGCGCCAGGCCGCGCGGCGTGCGAGCACCGCGATGTTGCCGCGATCGGCGTAGATGTTCAGATAATCGGGATACAGGTGGCCGACCGTGATCTTCACGCGGCGCGATCCCAGTACGGCCTGACGTAGCCGCGCTCGCTCACGATCTTCTGCAGCGCGAGCATGGCCGTGTACGTCGGCAGGACGACGAGCTCGCCGCCCGCCGGAGTGAGCTCGAGCCCGCGGTCGAGCGCACGGGCGAGGTCGGGGAGGACCTGGATCGCCCCCTCGTCGAGGCCGCCGTACTTGAACCGCAGCGAGAGCTCGGCGGCACGGCCGCCGGAGGCGATCACGCGCTCGACGCGCTCGAGCAACGGCTCGAAGTCGACGTCCCAGATCCACGACACGTCCTGCCCGTCCGCGATCGCGTCGTTGAGTGCGACGACGACGAGGGTCGGCGCGCCGCCCGCGACCAGCGTCCGTACGGCCTCGTTCGCGCCGGCGGGGTTCTTGATCAGCAGGACGAGCAGCCGCCGGTCGCCGATCGCGATGCGCTCGAAGCGGCCGAAGGCCGCGCCGAAGCGGCCGAGACCCGCTTCGATCTCGTCCAGCGTCGCTCCGAGGGCGCGGGCGAGCGAGGCGGCCGCGAGCGCGTTGTAGACGTTGTAGAGCCCGGGGATCCGCAGCCGGACGCGGCGGCTGCCTTCCGGCGTCGAGAGCTCGAACGACGCACCGTCCAGGCCGGCGAGCTCGATCGCCCGGGCCGCGACCTCGAGCGGCGGCCGCTCGTGCCCGCAGGCCGGACAGCGGTAGTCGCCGAGGTGGCCGACGTAGGCGGCCGCGTAGTCGTACGGCGTGCCGCACTGCACGCAGTACTTCGAGTCGGCCGCGTGCTGGAGCGCAAGCCGTGCGTGGCGCGGGTCGTCGAGCCCGAAGGTCACCGTCCGCGCCGCCGTCCGCGCCAGCTCGCCCACCTGCGGATCGTCGGCGTTGACGACGAGCGTGACCGACTCGCTCAGCTCGCGGGCGAGCGCGCGCCACCGCTCGGCGACGAGCTCGAGCTCGCCGTAGCGGTCGAGCTGGTCGCGGAAGAGATTGCCGAGGCAGATCGCGCGCGGATGCACGCGCCGCGCCACCTCGGGCAGAGCGCCCTCGTCCACCTCGAACAGCCCGAGCTGGGCGCCCTGCGCCGCGAGGAGGGCGGAGGCGACCCCGGAGACGAGATTCGCCCCCGACGCGTTGTGGGCGAGCCGGTGGCGTACGCCCAGGATCTCGGCCGCCATCGCGGCGGTCGTCGTCTTGCCGTTCGTGGCCGAGATGAGCGCGGAGCCGTGCGGCAGCCTGGCCGCGAGGCGGTCGATCGCGCCGGGGTCGAGCTTCCAGAGGAGCTTGCCCGGCACGGTCGTCCCCCCGCCGGCGCCGGCCAGGCGCGAGA
>JBOHAW010000368.1:0-13429 GCA_050697975.1 Gaiellaceae bacterium | reverse complement strand
GCGGAGATGTAGAGCACGTCAACCGCGCTCGCCGGGAAGAAGCTCTCCTTGCGCACGAGCTTCATCAGGTCGGCGACGGGCTGCAGCAGGCCGAACGGGCCCGCCCGGTTGGGGCCGTAGCGCAGCTGCATGCGCCCGAGCAGCTTGCGTTCGAGCAGCGTCGTGTACGCGAACGAGAGCAGGACGACGTTGACGATCACGACGGACTTGACGATCGTGATCAGCCAGTGCTCGTTCACCGGTCACCTCGTGTGCGGATCGTGCCCGCCGGCCGCGAAACGCCCGGCTCGCAAGGACGCAGGGAGCGTTCGTAGCCGCAGGCTACGGGCGCGACTGAGGACGCGGCGAGCCGGAGCGTTGCAGCGCCCCGGCGGGTGCGAGCCGTGCGGGAGGGGGCCGGAATCAAGCTTTCGTGACCTCGACCTTCGCGTGGAGCTCGCGCGCGTGCTCGTCGGCGATGCGCGCGACCCCGGGCGAGAGCGAGCGGTTGAGCCGGGCGCTCAGCGTCGCCGAGAAGCCGTTCGAGCGGACCGTCACCTCGTCGCCGGTCGTGATGCCGCGCCGCCGGCCGTCGTCGTAGGCGAGCTCGACCTCAGCCGGCGGCCGCTGGAACTGGAGCTCGGGCACGCGCTCGACCGCGGCGCCCGAGAAGAGAGGCCGGTAGCGGAGAAGGTGCAGGTAGTGGCCGTCGCTCGGCTTGGCGGGCGCCGGCGGCTGCTCCAGGACCGCGGGCTCGGCGTCGCTGCGCACCCGCAGCGGCGCGCGCTCGCCGACCTCGCCGAACGGCAGCCCACCGAAGAGGGTTGCGGACAGCTCCGCGAACACCTCGGCCGGATGGGGCGAGAGCTCGACCCCGAACCGCTCCGCGAGCCGGGCCGTCCAGGCGAGCTCGTCCGGCGCCGGCGGGATGACCGTGCGCCGAAGGCGCTGCAGCCGTCCCTCGAGGTTCATCATCGTGCCGTCTCGCTCGAGGTAGCTCGTGCCCGGCAGGACGAGGTCGGCCCAGCCGACGGTCAGGCCCTGGAACATGACGATCGCGAGCACGGTGTCTGCTCGCTCCGCGAGCGCCCGGACGTGCGGATCGGCCGCGGCCTCGTCGCCGGACACGATCAGCAGCGAAATCGGCTCCGGGCTCTCCTCGTCCGCGTCCGCCGCCGCCGCCCAGGCCTCGGCGACTCCGCGGCCGTTCGGCGTCGCCGGCAGGTGGAACGCGCCCGAGCCGGGCTTGCTGGAGAACCCGAGCTGCGCCGCAAGTGCCGCGATCTGCGCGCCGCCGTGGCCACCCGATCCGCTCCAGATCAGGATCGCGCGCGCCGCTTCGCGCAGCCGCGAGCCGAGCTCGCTGCCCGGGGCCGCCAGCTCGCCGCAGGTGCGTGCGGCCGAGCCGGGGGGCGCCTGGACGGAGCCGTCCGGGCCGATCGTGACCACTTCGGCGCCGCGGCGTCGCGCCGCCCTGATCCAGAGGTCGACGATCGGCGCGCGCTCGACGACGGGATCGTCGCCGACGACGACGACGAGCTCCGCGTCGCCGATGGCCGAGAGCGGGAGCCGGAAGGCGTCGAGGGCGTCGCCGGTCTCCTCCGGCAGCACCGCCGAGTGCGCGCCGAGCCCCTGGCGCAGCAGCTTCGCGAGCCCGTAGGCCTGCTCGATCGTCTCCGAGCCGGACAGCGCGGTCACGATCCGGCCCTCGGCCGCGCGGAGCAGCCGCTCGGCCTCGTCGAGCGCGTCGTCCCAGGAGACGGACTCGAAGCCGCGCCGGCGCACGCGCCGGAGCGGATCGGCGATGCGGTCCTCGGCGCGCAGGTGCGAGAAGGCGAAACGGCCCTTGTCGCAGAGCCAGCCCTGGTCGACCTCGAAATGGTTGCGCGAGAGGATGCGCTTGACCTTCCCTTCGCGTGTGGTCGCATTGACGTTGCAGCCGACCGGGCACATCGCGCAGACGGTCGGCACGTTCTGGATCTCCCACGGGCGGGCCTCGAACCGGTACTGGGTCGAGGTCAGCGCGCCCACCGGGCAGAGCTCGATCACGTTGCCCGAGAAGGGCGCCCGGTACGGCTCCTCCTCGAAGGTCGTGATCAGCGACTGGGCCCCCCGGTTGCGCGCCACGAGCTGCCCGTCCTCGGCCACCCCCTCGGAGAACCGCGTGCAGCGGTAGCAGAGGATGCAGCGCTCGCGGTCGAGAGCGATCGCCGGGCTGATCGGAATCGGCTTGTCGAACGTGCGCTTCGGGAAGGTCATCCGCGTATTGCCCGGCCCGTACCGGAACGTCAGGTCCTGGAGCGGGCACTCGCCGCCCTTGTCGCACACCGGACAGTCGAGCGGGTGGTTCACGAGGATGAACTCGAGCGTTGCGTTCTGGCCCTCGGCGGCCTTCTCGGAGGTC
Organism: Gaiellaceae bacterium; assembly: GCA_050697975.1. Classification (GTDB taxonomy): domain Bacteria; phylum Actinomycetota; class Thermoleophilia; order Gaiellales; family Gaiellaceae; genus JBOHAW01. Next base: position 11,046 of record JBOHAW010000368.1, on the reverse strand, counting down.
GCGGCCGTCTTGACCACCATGCCGTCGGCCGCGGCGAGCGTGCACCCGGCCTGGAGCTTCGGCATCCCCTCGATCTCCACGAGGCACATGCGGCAGGCCCCCACGGGCGGCCCGAGCCGCGGCTCGTAGCAGAAGACGGGGATCTCGATGCCGGCGGCCATGGCGGTCTCGACGAGACCCGTCCCCTTCGGGATCTCGATCGCGCGGCCGTCGACCGTGACGGTGACGACCTCGGGCGCGCTCACCGGCTGACCTCGCCGTCCGGACGAGACATGTCAGGGGTCTGACCCCCGTCATTTCCGCGACGGACGGTCGATACCGATGTGATCACGCCGGCACCTCGACCGTCGGGTGGTGCGTGTGCTGGTCGACGGGCGCGAAGATGCCGTCGAGGGACGACTCGCCGCCCATCGGGCAGCCGTGCTCCAGGTGCTCCTGGAACTCGGCGCGGAACTTGTCGACGTAGCTCGCCACCGGCATCGCCGCCGCGTCGCCGAGCGGGCAGAGGCACTTGCCGAGGATGCGGTCGCACACGTCGAGCAGCAGGTCGAGGTCGCCCTGGGACGCGTCGCCGGCCTCGATCTTTCGCAGCAGCTGCACCATCCAGCGCGTGCCCTCGCGGCAGGGCGTGCACTTTCCGCACGACTCGTGCATGTAGAACTGCGCCACGCGCAGGCCGAGCTGCACCATGCAGCAGCGGTCGTCGATCACGATCACCGCGCCCGACCCGAGCATCGAGCCCGCCTCGGCCATCGAGTCGAAGTCGAGCCCGGCGTCGACCTGGTCGGCGGTCAGCACGGGCACCGATGAGCCGCCCGGGATGATCGCCTTCAGCTCGCGCCCGTCCGGGATGCCGCCGCCGAGGTCGTAGATCAGCTCGCGGAGCGTCGTGCCCAGCGGCAGCTCGTAGTTCCCGCCGTTCACGACGTTGCCGGAGAGGGAGAAGACACGCGTGCCGGCGGAGTTCTCGACCCCGAGCCCGGCGTAGGCAGCCCCCCCGATCTCGACGATCTTCGGCACCGTCGCGACCGTCTCGACGTTGTTCACGAGCGTCGGCGACGCGTACACGCCGGCGACCGCCGGAAACGGCGGCTTCGAGCGCGGCTGCCCGCGCTTGCCCTCGAGCGACTCGAGCAGCGCCGTCTCCTCCCCGCAGATGTACGCCCCGGCGCCCCGGTGGAGCACGATCGTGACGCCGCCGAGCAGGTTCTCCGCGCGCGCCTCCTCCAGCGCCGCCCGGAGGATCTCGAACTCGGCCAGGTACTCGCCGCGGAGGTAGATGAACACGTGCTCCGAGCCGATCGCGTGGGCCGCGATCAGGCAGCCCTCGATCAGGCGGTGGGGGACGGCGAACATGATCTCGCGGTCCTTGAACGTCCCCGGCTCGGACTCGTCCGCGTTCACGACGAGGTACGTCGGCCGCCCGGTGCCCTTGGCGAGGAAGCTCGCCTTCTTCCCCATCGGGAAGCCGGCGCCGCCGCGGCCGCGGATGTTCGCCGCGAGCAGCTCGTCGAGCACCGCGCTCGGCTCCATCGCCCGCGCGCGCTCGAGCTGCTCGTATCCGCCGACCTCGCGGAAGGCGGTGAGCTTCGTCAGGTCGCGGTCCTCGTCCGCCCCTTCGAGGACGATCCGGCCGCGCTCGTCAGCCACCGCGCAGCTCCTCCACGATCGCGGGCACGTCCCCGGGCCGGACCGGCTCGCGGTAGCGGTGGTCGACGGCCACGACTGTGCCCCAGCCGCAGCCGCCCGCGCACTCGACCGTCCGCAGAGTCACGTCGCCGTCCTCGGTCGTCTCGCCCGGCCGGACCCCGAGCTCGGCCTCGAACGCCTCGAGCACCGCCTGCGCGCCGACGAGCGCGCAGGACACGTTCGTGCAGACCTCGACCAGGTGCCGGCCGACCGGCCTGAGGTGGAACATGTCGTAGAAGGACGCGACCGCCTGGCAATAGGCCGGGGTCTCGCCGAGCCCGTCGGCCACCTCGCGGAACGCCTCGGGCGAGAGCCAGCCGTAGCGCTCCTGGGCCAGGCGCAGGGCCGGCAGGGTGGCGGAGCGCGACTCCGGGTAGAGCGCGACGAGCTCCTGGATCTCGTCGTACAGGGGCCGGGCGCTCATCTGTCGACCTCGCCCATGACGGTGTCGAGCGAGCCGACGATGGCGATCAGGTCGGCGACGAGCGCGCCGGTCATCATCGTCGGCGCCGCCGAGGTGGCGACGAACGAGGGCGCCCGGAACTTGACCCGCCAGGGCTTCGGGCCTCCGTCCGAGACGACGTAGCACCCGAGCTCGCCGCGCGGCGACTCGGTCGGGACGTAGACCTCGCCCTCCGGCACGCGGTACCCCTCGGTGACGAGCTTGAAGTGGTGGATGAGCGACTCCATCGAGGTGTGCAGCTCCTCCCGCGGCGGCAGCACGACCTTGCGGTCGTCCGCGATCCAGGGCATCCCCTCCAGCTCCTCGATCCGGTCGAGGCACTGGACGACGATCCGTGTGGACTCGCGCATCTCCTCCATGTGGACGCGGTACCGGTCGTAGACGTCGCCGGCGTGGTAGACGGGTACGTCGAAGTCGACCTCGTCGTAGGCGAGGTACGGCTGCGCGCGGCGGAGGTCCCAGTCCACGCCCGAGGCGCGCAGCACCGGGCCCGACTGGCCGAGCGCGATCGCGTCGGCCGCCGAGAGCAGACCGACGCCGCGGGTGCGCTCGAGCCAGATCTGGTTGCGGTCGAGGATGCCCTCGTAGTCGTCGACGGCCTTCGGCATCCAGTCGCAGAACTTCCGGCACTCCGGGAAGAACCCGCGCGGGATGTCCTCCGCGAGCCCGCCGGCCTGGAAGTAGCGGGTGTGCATGCGGACGCCGCACACCATCTCGAACAGGTCGAGGATCAGGTCGCGCTCGCGGAAGCAGTACCAGAACATCGAGATCGCGCCGAGCTCGAGGCCCGAAGTCCCGAGCCAGACGAGGTGCGAATGGATCCGGTTCAGCTCGCAGAGGAGCATCCGCATCCACGTCGCCTTCTCGGGCACCTCCAGCTCCAGCAGCTTCTCGATCGCGAGGACGAAGACGAGCTCGTTGTTCTGGAAGGAGACGTAGTCGATCCGCTCCGGGTACGTGATCGCCTTCCACCACGTCTTGTGCTCCATGTTCTTCTCGAAGCCCGTGTGCAGGTAGCCGATCACCGCCCGCAGGCCGACGACCTCTTCGCCGTTCAGGTCGCCGACGAGGCGAAGCACGCCGTGCGTCGAGGGGTGGTTCGGGCCGAAGTTGACCTGGAGCACGTCCTCCGACTCGCGGAGGGAGTCGGGCACCTGCAGCACCGTCGGGATCGGGTGCGGGATGCGCGTCCCCTCGTAGATCCTCGGACGCCCGGGTGCGATCGCCACCTACTCGGCCTCCGAGAAGCGGACCGGCTCGCCCCCGATGGGGTAGTCCTTGCGCAGCGGATGGCCCTCCCAGTCGTCCTCCATCAGGATGCGGACGAGGTTCGGATGGCCCTCGAAGCGGATGCCCATCATGTCCCAGGCCTCCCGCTCGTGCCAGTCGGCCGTCGCCCACACTCCGACGACGCTGGGCACCGCCTCCCCGTCGTCCACCCAGACCTGCATGCGCACACGGGGCGCGCCGGGCCGCAGCGCGAGCAGGTGGAGGTTGACGGCGAAGCGCTTCGGCGGCCGCAGCGCGGGCAGGCGGCCGAGCCCCTGGGTCGAGGGCGCGTTCAGGTCACGGCCGGTCGCGGTGCCGATGTAGCCGGCGACGCCTTTCGTGGCCCAGCCGAGGTAGTCGGTCGCGGTCAGGTCGGAGAGGAAGTCGAACCCTTCCTCGTCGCGCAGGTACTCGCACGCCTCGGCGAGCCGCTCGGTCTCGACGACGAGCGTCGTCTCGCCGTAGGCCTCCTTCGTCTCCAGGAGGCCGGGGACGTCCTCGAGGCTCAGGTCGCCACTCCCCGGATCTCGTAGGCGGGCGGGATCCCGGCCATGACCTTCTCGTGCAGCCGGACGATTCCCTCCATCAGCGCCTCGGGCCGCGGCGGGCATCCCGGCACGTGGACGTCGACGGGCACGATCCGGTCGACTCCCTGTAGGACGGTGTAGTTGTTGAACATGCCGCCCGAGCTCGCGCACGCGCCCATCGCGATCACCCACTTGGGCTCGAGCATCTGGTCGTAGACCTGGCGCAGCGGCGCGGCCATCTTGTGGACGACGCGGCCCGAGACGATGAGCAGGTCGGCCTGTCGAGGCGAGGAGCGAAAGGCCTCCATGCCGAAGCGCGCGATGTCGTAGCGCGACGAGACGATCGACATCATCTCGATCGCGCAGCAGGCGAGCCCGAACGTGTCCGGCCACATCGACTTCGTCTGCGCCCACGCCACCGCCTTCTCGAGCGTCGTCAGCCCGAGGGCGTTCTCGAGGCCCTGCACCTCGCGCTCGAACACGCCCGGCCCCTTGGTCGGCCAGAGCAGCCGCTCCGAGTTGAGGCCGTGGTCGGCGAGGCGAGTCTTGCGCTTGCGCGCTATTGCCACTCGAGCGCTCCCTTGCGCCAGACGTACACGTACGCGACCACCAGGATGGCGATGAAGAACAGGAGCTCGAAGAAGGCGAACCACGCAAGCTCCTGGAGGATGACCGCGAGCGGATACAGGAAGACGATCTCGATGTCGAAGACGATGAAGAGCATCGCCGTCAGGTAGAAGCTGATCGTGAAGCGCTGCGTCTTCGGCGGACCCTGAGAGACGCCCGACTCGAACGGCAGCATGCGCGCCCGCGTTCGGCTGCGCGGGCGCGTGGCGAAGGCGAACGACATCACCACCATCGAGGCCGGGATGGCGAGAGCCATGATCCCGTAGATCAGGAAGGGCAGCCAGTTCTCGAGCATCGCGCGCGGCTCTCCAATCCGGGGCTGAGGCCCGGAACTTAGCAGGTTCGCGAGCGCCACGAAGCGACCCTGAATCCCTGGAAACAAGCGTGCAACGGCTGTTACAAACTTCGCGCCCGAGATCCACCTTCAGGGGCAGGGCGACGGCCCGTCCCCCTGCTACGATGACCCGCATGGAGATCGTCGAGCGACCGTCGTCCACCCTCGTCGCGCTGACCGCCAACGCGGCGGCGAAGATCAAGCTGCTGATGGCCGAGGAGCCCGCCGGGGAGGCCGAGGTGCTGCGCGTCGCCATCCAGGGCGGCGGCTGCTCGGGCTTCCAGTACGGCCTGGGCTTCGACCGCGGCACGCAGGAGGGCGACATCGAGCTCGAGCAGCACGGCGTCACCGTCGTGGTCGACCCGTTCAGCGCCCCGTACCTCCAGGGAGCGCAGATCGACTTCCTCGAGGGGCTCCAGGAATCCGGCTTCAAGATCGACAACCCGAACGCGACCTCCGCGTGCGGGTGCGGCCATTCGTTCCAGGTCGAGGAGGGCGAGCAGCTCCCCGAGGGAACGAGCGTAGGCGGCTGCGGCTCCGGCTGCTCCCACTGACCTCGGCTCTAGCATCACCGCCATGAGCGAGACCGGCGACGATCGCGGGCGCCTGCGGGTCGCCGTCGTCGGCTCCGGGCCCGCGGGCTTCTACGCGGCCGCCGCGCTCCTCGCGAGCGCCGACCCGGCGGTCGAGGTGGACCTGGTCGAGCGGCTGCCGACCCCCTGGGGGCTGGTCCGCCTGGGCGTCGCCCCCGACCACCCCAAGATCAAGGCCGTCTCGCGCGCGTTCGAGAAGACGGCCAAGCAGCCGGGCTTCCGCTTCTTCGGGAACGTCGAGGCGGGACGCGACGTGACCCACGACGAGCTGGGGCGCCTCTACGACGCCGTCGTCTACGCGGTTGGAGCGCAGACCGATCGGCAGCTCGGCATCCCGGGCGAGGATCTACGCGGCTCCTGGGCGGCGACCGAGTTCGTCGCCTGGTACAACGGACACCCCGACTTCCAGCACCTCTCGTTCGACCTCTCCGGCGAGCGGGCGGTCGTGATCGGGAACGGCAACGTCGCGCTCGACGTGGCCCGGATGCTCGCGCTGACGCCACACGAGCTCGCCTCGACCGACACGACGGACGCCGCGATCGACGCGATCAACGACGCCGGGGTCCGGGAGATTCTCGTCGTCGGCCGCCGCGGCCCGGTTCAGGCGGCCTGGACGCCTGTCGAGGTCGGCGAGCTCGGCGAGCTCGAGGGTGCGGACGTGATCGTCGACCCGTCCGACCTGGAGCTCGACGAGGCGAGCGAGGCCGAGCTCGCCGCAGCGCCGCCCACCGTGCGCCGCAACGTCGAGCACCTGCGCGACTACGCAACGCGCGAGCCGGCGGGCAAGCCGCGGAGGATCCGCCTTCGGTTCCTCTCCTCTCCGGTCGCCATCCTCGGCGACGAGCGGGTCGAGGCGCTCGAGCTGACTCGGAACGAGCTCGTCGAGGGCCGGGCGGTCCCGACGGAGGAGCGTGAGACGATCCGCTGCGGAATCGTCTTCCGCAGCGTGGGCTATCGCGGCGTCGCGTTGCCGGGCGTCCTCTTCGACGAGGGGTCCGGAACGATCCCGAACGAGGGTGGTCGCGTTTCCGCGGGCGTCTACGTCGCCGGCTGGATCAAGCGCGGCCCGAGCGGCGTGATCGGGACGAACAAGAAGGACGCCATGGAGACGGTCGCGCTTCTGCTCGCGGACGCGCGCGCCGGGCTCCTGCCGCGTGCCGGCGAGGTGGGCACGCTCGAGGCGCTGCTCGCCGACCGGGGCGTCGAGGCGGTCGTCTATCCGGGCTGGGAGGCAATCGATGCGCTCGAGCGTGGTCGCGGCGAGCCGCACGGCCGGCCCCGCATCAAGCTCTTGAGCTGGGAAGAGCTACTCGCGGCCGCGCGCGGGTAGGGTCGGTGCCCGCTCATCCTCGACGCGGCTCGTGCCGATGATCACCAGATGAGCGACGTGCAGGTGCCGGAACACGTGCAGACGGTCAGACCGGGCTCCACGAACGGACCCGGCTCGCTCGCTCCCTGGCTCGTCGCCGTCGCCGCCTGCACGGCTCTCGTCGTCGTGCTCGCCGGGGCGCGCGTCGGGCGCAGCCATCCGGCCCCAACCGCCACGCCTGTCCCCCTAGCGGCGCTGCCCGTGCTGGCCAAGGCGGGTGCCGTCGAGAACGTCTTCAGGCAGATGAAGCCGTACGCAGTCCAGCGAGGCGTGGGCCCGAGCGGCGCCAAGGCGGCCGACTGCTCGATCTACTCCGACGGAGACCTCGACAACGGCGCGAACGTCACCTGGGCGGTGACGCTCTGCGTCGTGCACCTCCGCCGAGCACGGCCCGGCTGACCGACCTACTCGTTCGAGCGTGTCTCCGAGCTGACGGAGTGCTCCTGCCGCGCCCTCCGCGACGGACCCGTGAGCGACACCACGTGCGAATCGTCGCCTGACACCCGTCGCTAGACTCGCCTCCGTGAGCGAGACCGAGGCGCGCCGCGAGCTCTGGGGCGGCGAGACCCGCAAGGCGATCGACAACTTTCCGGTCTCGGGCGAGCCGATTCCCGCCCCCGTCGCCCGCTGGCTGGGCCGGATCAAGGCCGCCGCCGCCCGTGTCAACGCCGAGCTCGACCTGCTCGACGCTGAGAGGGCCGAGCGGATCGCCGCCGCCGGCGACAGCGTCGCGGCCGGTGACCTCGACGACCAGTTCCCGATCGACGTCTTCCAGACGGGGTCGGGCACGTCTTCGAACATGAACGCGAACGAGGTGATCGCCGCGCTCGCCGGCGAGGACGTGCACGCGAACGACGACGTCAACATGGGCCAGTCCTCGAACGACGTCTTCCCCTCGGCGGTCCACCTGGCGGCGCTGGACGAGATCGTCAACGACCTCATGCCGGCGCTGCAACGGCTCGCCGAGTCGCTGCAGGCCAAGGCGGCCGAGTTCGACGACGTGGTCAAGTCGGGTCGCACGCACCTGATGGACGCCGTGCCGGTGACGCTCGGCCAGGAGTTCGGCGGCTACGCGGCGCAAGTGCGACAGGGCTACGACCGCGTGGGCTCGACGCTCGAGCGCCTCGGGCAGATCCCGCTTGGCGGCACCGCCGTCGGCACCGGCCTGAACACGCACCCGCAGTTTGCCGCGCGCGTGCGCAAGCGGCTGTCGGAGGAGACGGGCCTCACGATCGGCGCGCCGGCCGATCCCTTCGAGGCCCAGGCGGCCCGGGACGGCCTCGTCGAGGCGTCCGCCGCGCTCAAGATCGTCGCCGTGTCGCTGACGAAGATCGCGAACGACCTGCGCCTCATGGGCTCGGGGCCGCGCACCGGCCTCGCCGAGCTCTTCCTGCCCGAGCTGCAGAAAGGGAGCTCGATCATGCCGGGCAAGGTCAATCCGGTGATCCCCGAGGTGGTGACGCAGGTGGCCGCCCAGGTGGTCGGGAACGACGCGGCGATCGGGATCGGCGGCATGCAGGGACACCTCGAGCTGAACGTGTTCGTTCCGATGATGGCCCGGAACCTGCTCGGCTCGATCAAGCTGCTCGCGAGCGCCTCGCGCCTGCTCGCGGAGAAGTGCGTGGATGGGATCGAGGCCAACCGGGAAATCTGCGAGCGCTATGCAGAGCTGACGCTCTCGGCGGCGACGGCCCTCAACCCGTTCATCGGCTACGACCGGGCGAGCGAGATCGTCAAGCAGGCGGCCTCCTCTGGGCGGTCGCTACGCGAGGCCGCGCGCGAGGCGGGCGTGGACGAGGAGACACTCGACCGGGCGCTCGACTACCGGGCGATGGCGAAGCCTCACGACTAGCGTCCGGCGACGTCAGGGCTGCGGGTCGATGCCGCAGGGCGCCGGCGGATCGAACCGCCTGAGCGTTGCCCGGCTGCCCCTGTTGCCCGTGGCCGTCAGCACGTAGCCGCCGCACTCCGGAAGGGAATGGAGGCGGAAGATCGCGGTGAACCGGCCGGCCGCGCTCGCCGTCACGGTCTTCGCGAACGGCTGCTCCCCGAAGACGGTGACGCGGACCGTCACGCGCTCGGCGCGCGCGAACGCGTGTCCGGCAACCGTCACCGGTCGCTCGTCGACGATGCGCACCACCGGCCGCCGCTCGGAGGCGCCGGCGGGGAGCGCCAGCATCCCCAGGGCGACGAGCGCGACCGCGATGAGCATTCCTCGATATTGAGAGCTTGACAACCGTTCTCCCCTGGGAGGATTATGCCTTACAATCGGCGCCGCCGAGAAGGCAGCGTTTGAAGACTGGGGAGAGGAGAGGGGACCTTGAGGAGGAAACATCGACGGCTGCTCGTCGTGGCCGGAGCGCTCCTTGCGCTCACGGCTGCTGCGCTGTCGGCCGCACTCATGCACGGTCCGAGCGCACCGCAGGCCGCGCCCGGCGGCGAGGAGGCCGCACCGGCGCTCGCACGCAAGCTCGCGGCGATGGCGACGTTCTCGCCGGGCACCGCGGCTGCGCTCGAGGACAATCCGGCCGGCTTCGCCGACCAGGACTGGCTCGAGAAGTCCACGGACGGCGCCGGCAACAGTCCGCCTGATTTCACGGCGTTCGCGAACGCCCGGAACGACTGGTTCGGGCTGAAGGCACGACCGGCCAACGGCAGCGGTGCGTGGGTGCCGTACGGGCCCACCAACGGCGTCAACCCGCCGAATCCGTTCCGCGACCGCGCCGTGTACAACGCAGGCACCGAGAACTTCAGCGGCCGGACGGTGCACGCGGCGATCGCGCCGGACTGCAAGCCTGCCCCCGACGAGTGCAACCTCTGGATCGCGAACGCCAACGGCGGCGTGTGGCGGACGGAGCAGGCGCTCGCGCCGGAGCCGGTCTGGGAGTATCTGTCCCAGACGTTCGAGCAGAACAACGTGTCGTCGCTGGAGCTCGACCCGAACGACTCGGATCACAGGACGATCTGGGCCGGCACCGGCGAGCCCAACGCGTGCGGCAGCGGCTGCGAGGTCGGCGTCGGCGTCTACCAGTCGAAGAGTGGCGGCACGGCCTGGAAGGGCCCGCTAGGCGCGGACAGCTTCTTCGGCCGCGCGGTCGGCTCGATCGAGGTCAAGCCGGGCGACTCGGAGACGATCTTCGCCGCCTCCGGGCGGGCGACCCGCGGCATCACGAACACCTGCTGCGGCGGCACGGACGCGCTCATCCCGGGCGCGCCGCACTTCGGCGTCTACCGCTCGCTGGACGAAGGCAAGAGCTGGGAGCTCGTGAACCAGGGTGCCGACGCGCTGTGCACGGGGTCGCACCCCGACGTCGTGTCGCTGAACCAGACCGCGTGCTCGCCTCGCGGCGCCCGCCGGATCAAGATCGACCCCGTCGACCCGAACACGGTCTACGCGTCGTTCTTCGCCCGCGGCATCTGGCGGTCGAGGTCGAACGGCGATCCCGGCACGTGGCAGCAGATCATGGTGCGCGTCGGACCCAACCCCGCGCTCACGACCGAGCGTGCCGAGTTCGACGTCGTCGCGCTCGCGAACGGCGAGACCCGGATGTACGTCGGAGTCGGCGGCGGCGGCGTATTCGCGCGGTTCCGCCGCAACGATAACGTGCGGAGCGCTCCGGCCGCGACGGTGGCGGCGAGTTGGATCGACCTGACGAGCCCCGTGGTGAACTCGCCGGGCTACTCGAGCTTCGGCTTCTGCGATCCGCAGTGCTCGTACGACGCGTACGTCTACGCGCCGTCCGCGGACGCGCCGAGCTCGGGTGCGAATCCGGACATCGTCTACCTCTCGGGTGACAACGAGTACACGGAGAACAACCACGTCACCGGCCGGTCGAACGGACGCGCTGTGCTCCTGTCGACCGACGCCGGCGCCACGTTCACCGACATGACCGAGGACAGCACCAGCAACACGCAGCCGGGCGCTCTGCACCCGGATCATCACGCGCTGGTGGTCAACCCGCTGAACTGGATGCAGTTCTTCGACCTCGGCGACGGCGGCGTCAGCCGCTCGAACGGCGTTTTCGTGAACGAATCCGCCGACTGCGCGGCACCGCCGAAGTCGTACACCGGGTCGAACCTGACGTTCTGCATGCAGGTGTTGTCGCGGGTTCCGCAGCGTCTCAACGCGATCAACAAGGGCCTGCGGACGCTCCACGTCTACGAGCTCGAGTACG
>JBOHAW010000367.1:0-11428 GCA_050697975.1 Gaiellaceae bacterium | reverse complement strand
CCCGCGGGCCGGATGACGGCCCAGACACGGCGCGGGATCAGCGCGTCCGGGCACGACGCGTAGCGCTGCTACGCGCCGCCCCCGGCCACGGTGCCCCGCTTGGTCTGAGCCGCCCCCCGGCGGCGCGCCAATTTCCGGTCAAGCATCTAGGCCCTGAGTGCGCCGTCCGACGGGCTCCCTATCGTTCGCGGGTCCGATGGTCGAACTCGCTCTCACCGTTCTCCTCGCCGCCGGCACGGGCGTGCTCCTGCTCTGGCTGGCGCGCGTCGTGCGAGGCGAGCTGGCCGGCTTCCGAACGGACAGCGGGATGCAGCTCTCCGAGCGAAACGCCGAGGTCGACCGGCGCCTCCAGGCGCTGGTGGAGACGATGGACCGGAGGCTCGGGGAGCTCGACACCAAGGTCGACCGGCGGCTCGAGAGTGCGTCGCGGACGACGACGCTGATTCACGAGCGGCTCGGCAAAGTCGACGAGGCGACTGCGCAGATGCTCGAGCGGGCCAAGGATCTCGCACGGCTCGAGCAGGCGCTCCGGCCGCCGAAGGCGCGCGGCGGCTTCGGTGAGCTGCTGCTGGCGAACCTGCTCCGCGACCGGCTGCCCTTCGACTCGTACGAGCTCCAGTACGGGTTCTCGACCGGCGAGCGGGTCGACGCCGTGATCAGAGTCGAGAAGCTCGTTCCGATCGACGCCAAGTTCCCGCTCGACAACTTCGAGCGCATGGTCGAGGCCGAGAGCGACGAGCAGCGCACGCTCTTCGAGAAGGCGTTCGCGCGCGACCTCAGGGGTCACGTCGACGCGATCGCGTCGAAGTACATCCGCCCGGCCGAGAACACCTACGACTTCGCCCTCATGTACCTCCCGGCCGAGTCGGTCTACTACGAGCTCGTGTGCGGCAGGACCGGGACGCTGCTCCAGTACGCGCACGACAAGCGCGTCTTTCCCGTCTCGCCCACGACGTTCACGTCACAGCTGCAGGTGATTGCGCTCGGGCTCAAAGGCCTGCAGATCGAGCAGCACGCGCACGAGGTGCTGGCCTACTGTGCCCAGCTCCAGAAGGACTTCACGCGCTTCAAGGAGGACTTCGACCTGGTGGGGACGCACGTCGGTCGCGCGCAGTCGAAGTTCGCCGAGGCCGAGAAGCGGCTGGATCGCTTCGAGGGCAAGCTCGAGCGGGCGAGCGACCACGAGGAGATCGCCGACGCCCAGCCGGCCGACCCGCTGCCGCGCGCGCTCGACGCCGCCTGAGCGCTCAGTAACGGAGCAGCGCCCCGATGCCCTCGACGGGCTCGAGGTCCTGGTGGTAGCGCACGGCGCAGACGGAGCCGCCGTGTGCGAGCGTCTGGTGGACGGCGAGGTCGAGGCCCGCATCGTGCTCCTCCATGCGCGTGCCGTCGAGCGGGCAGCTCCCGCCCTTCACCGACGCGCGGCCGCAGGTCGGACACCGCCACGCGCCGCGGTCGGTGCCCTCGCGGAAGAGCAGGATCTCGACGCGGCCGTCCGAAGCGGCCTCCAGGGTCGCCTCCCAGCCCGAGGACGCGCGCCCGTTGCGACCCGCCTCCTCGCGCCAGCGCTCGAGCGTGGCGGCCTCGCGTCCCGCGCGCCACTCGTCGAGCAGCGGCGTCACGATCTCGAGCAGATCGGCGGGAGACGCATGCGCCTCGGCCGTCGTCCAGCCGGCCAGCATCTTCTGCACCTCGTGCGCCAGCAGCTCCCCGAACTCGCCGCGCATCTCCTCGGCGCAGACGACGACCACGCCCGCGTCCCGCAGGCGCCGCGCCTGCCGGCTGAGCTCGTCGGCAACCGTCCGCATGTGCTCGGAGGCCAGGTTGTCGATGTGGCGCTTGAAGCGCGACTGCGACCATCCCCCCTGGTCGTGCTGGCCGGGCTGCTCCTCCGAGTGGTCGGCGACCTCCTCCAGCCGCCCGCCGCGAAGCTGGTAGACGACACCCCGCTCCCGCCCGACGACGGCGACGAGCGCCCCGTCCCCCCTGCCGAGCAGCGGTACGAGCGGCGTGAGGTAGAAGTCCTGCGCGACCCTGATCTCGTCCGCGACGGCCTCGTTCAGCGACAGGGTCCGCCAGACGTTGTCGAGCCCGGCAGAGAAGACGGCGAGACCGCGTGCGCCGTCGCGGTCGAACTCCTGGTCGACGTAGGTGCGAATGCGATCGAAGTCGGCCTTCAGGCCCTGCTTCTGATCGTGGGTGAGCTCGCCGCGGTTGGCGCCCCGGCTCCGCTCGCCCTCCGCGAGCAGCGAGTTGACGCGCGTCTCGGCGTCGCCGGCGGTCGGCGTCTCGCTCGGATCGAGGTCGACGTAGAGACTGATCGCGCACCCCTTCTCGACCCGGAAGGCCGCCAGCTCTCGCAACCGCTCCCAGCTCACCGTCGCAGCCATCCCGAACCTCCCTTGTTGCCGCGAAGCGGCGATTCTAGTCCTGCAACGATCAGCCTAAAGGGCTGCCGCGCGCCGCTCGTGCGAGAGGAACAGTCGTCCGGTTCGTTTCGTTTACTTCAGTGAGGCCGAAAACAGGCCTGGAGACATTTCTGGAGGACATGTGAGCAACGACGTTCGAGAGCTGATCATCATCGGCGGCGGTCCGGCCGGCTACACGGCCGCCCTCTACGCGGCGCGCGCGAACATGCGCCCGCTCGTGATCGAGGGCTTCCAGTGGGGCGGCCAGCTGATGATCACCAGCGACGTGGAGAACTATCCCGGCTATGCGGACGGGGTGCTGGGTCCGGCGATGATGCAGGACTTCCGCCGCCAGGCCGAGCGCTTCGGGAGCGAGTTCCTGACCGACGACGTCACGCGGGTGGACTTCTCGGAGCGCCCGTTCCGCGTCTGGGTCGAGGACGAGGAGTATCGGGCCGAGAGCGTGGTCGTGGCAACGGGCGCGACCGCGCGCCAGCTCGGGCTCGAGTCCGAGCTCGCGCTGCAGGGCAAGGGCGTCACGTACTGCGCGACCTGCGACGCCGCCTTCTACCGCGACCGCGAGGTGGTCGTCGTCGGCGGCGGCGACTCCGCCATGGAGGAGGCGATCTTCGTGACGAAGTTCGCCAGCAAGGTGACGATCGTGCATCGCCGCGCCGAGTTCCGCGCCTCCCAGATCATGCTCGACCGAGCCCGCGACCACGAGAAGATCGAGTTCGTCACGAACGCGGTCGTGGACGAGGTGCTCGGAATGGCCGAGGGCAAGGTCACCGGCGTGCGCCTCCGCGACGTGCGCAGCGGCGAGAGCTGGGAGCTCCCGGCGCAGGGCGTCTTCGTCGCCATCGGCCACGATCCCACCACGAAGCTGTTCCTCGATCAGCTCGACCACGACGAGGCCGGCTACCTGGTCGCGCAGCCCGGCTCGACCGCGACGAACGTCGCAGGCGTGTTCGCAGCGGGCGACGTCCAGGATCACGTCTACCGCCAGGCCGTCACGGCGGCGGGCTCCGGCTGCATGGCCGCGCTCGACGCCGAGCGCTTCCTCGCCGCGCAGGAGGGCCATGAGGGCACCGCCCTGACCGCGCCCCGTCCGGAGGCGGAGGCGGCGCGCGTGTAGCTCGGTACGATCGGGCGGGATGCCCTACTTCATCTGCCCCAACTGCAAGAACCGCTCGATCGACAGCGACGGCCTGCAGGGACTGTCGCAGCAGGCCGTCTCCTGCGCGCGTTGCGGCTTCGGCTTCCTGTTCGAGCTGATGGACGACTACTATCCCGCGCCGAACTCGGGCTTCCTCGTGTGCGACCAGTCACGGCGCGTGATCGCCTCCGGCCGCGGCGTCTTCGAGCTCACCGGCTACCAGGAAAGGGACGTGCTCGGCCGCGACCTCGTCGACGCACTCGGCCTCTCGGGCTTCGAGAACGGGCAGAACCCCGCGCAACTCGCGCTCGAGTGGGGCGTGCGTCGCCTCGGCGAGCAGCTCGCGCTGCGCACGCGCTCCGGCAGCGAGAAGCCGGTCACGGTCGACTTCTTCCCGGCCTACGACGTGGACGGCGGCCTGCTCGTGGCGCTCGCGCCGCGCTGACCGGCGTGGGACAGCCGGCCCGGAGCGCCGAGATCGTCATCGTCGGCGGCGGCGTCATGGGCGCCTCGATCGCGTACCACCTCGCGCTGCGGGGCATCGGCGGCGTCCTGCTGCTCGAGCGCGGCGCCATCGGGTCCGGACCGACCAGGCACTCGACCGCGATCGTGCGGATGCACTACTCGCAGGCCCTCCTCGTGCAGATGGCTCTCCACGGCCTGCGGACGTACTCGGCCTTCCAGGAGGCGGTGGGGGCCCGCTGCGGCTTCGTCCGGACCGGGCTCCTCGTCGGCGCCGGCGAGGCCGATCGTCGCGCGATCGAGCAGAACGTGGCGCTCGGGCAGAGCCTCGGAGTCGCGACCGAGCTGCTGGCGCCGGAGGACGTGAGCACGCTCGACCCGCGCATCGACCCGGACGGCCTCGGCGCGCTCTGCTTCGAGGCCGAGGCGGGGTGCTGCGACCCCTATCTCGCCACCGGAGGCTTCGCCGCCGCCGCGCGGCGGGCAGGCGCGCGGGTGCACGACAGCGTCGACGTGCTCTCGGTCGCGCCGGGCTCCGTCGAGACGGGGGCCGGCGCGATCTCGACGGGCGCCGTGATCGTCGCCGCCGGCCCGTGGTCGCCGCGGCTGCTCGCTCCGCTCGGCTACGACCTGCCGCTCGTAGCCGCGCGCGCGGAGGTCGGCCGCTGGCGCCTTCCGACCGAGTTCGACAGCTCGCTCCCGTCCCTGGCCGACTTCTCGGAGCTCCAGTTCTACTTCCGCCCCGCCGAGCCGGGCTTTCTCGAGGTCGGCTCGCTCGACCCGCGCCACGCGGCCAGGCCCGTCGACCCGGATCACTCGCCCGAGGGCGCCGAGGAAGAGACGCTCGACGGCTTCCGCAGCGCGCTCGCGCGGCGCCTGCCGGGGGCCGAGCACGGCCACTGGCGCGGAGCCTGGTCCGGCGTGTACGACGTCACCCCGGACTGGCACCCCGCCATCGGCCCCGTGCCGGGCGCCGAGGGCGTCTACGTCGCGGCCGGCTTCTCCGGACACGGCTTCAAGCTCGCCCCCGCGGTCGGACTGGCGATGGCCGAGCTCGTCGCCGACGGCCGCGCGTCGACGTTCGACCTGGGCCTGCTCGCTCCGGATCGCTTCGAGCGCGGCGCGCTCGTCGGCACCACCTACGGCTACTCGGTTTTGGGTTAGCCCGTCATGGTCTTCGTCGCCTCGACGTTGCCGTTGACGTCGACGGCGCGGTACGTCAGCGTCGCCCCCGCGGCCAGCGGAACGGGCGCGGTATAGCGCGTGAATGCGCCGTTCCCGAGCCTGTACTCGATGCCGGCCACGCCGACGTTGTCGCTCGCCGTCAGCGTCACGCTGCCGCCGGCTCCCAGTGACGCGGTCGAGACGGGCGCCACCGCGTCGGAGAAGCCGAAGGTCGCCGACCAGCTCACGCTCGCGAGCTTCGTCTGGCCCGCGACGGACGGATGGAAGTAGTCGCGCGTCGTCACGTCGCTGCGGAGGAAATCGGTGTTGAAGACCGCGTTGCCGTCGAAGCGGCAGTGGATGAGCGCGGCGCATCCCTGTGCCAGCTGCGTGTTGTAGTCGACGTTCCGCTGGCGGACGCGGTTGCGGCGGTCGACGTCCGCCTGGGCGTTCGAGCCCGCGTTTGCGAGCATCGACTGGCAGATGTCGGCCACGTCCCACACCAGGCGCGCCGAGAAGCTGTCCCTGTACACGGCCCAGAGCCGGTACACGTCCGGGATGCTCACGACGTAGATGCGCGCATCGGGCAATCCGGCCGAGAGCGCCTGGAGGGCCGCATCGAGCTGCGCGCGGAAGGTCGCGACCGGCGTCATCGCCGCCTCGCTGCGCTCGCAGACGTCGTTTGCGCCCATCAGGATGGTCACGTACTCCGCGCGCTGTCCGACGGCGCGCGAGACCTGGCCGCTCAGGTCGGCCATGTCCGCCCCGCTGGCGGCGTCGTTGTAGGCGCGGCCGGAGATCGACGCGTTGGCTGCCAGGATCCGGCGATAGTGGCTGTTGACCGTGCTGCTCGTGCCGGTCGCCCACGAGTTGCTGGGCCAGTCGACATACGGGAACCAGCCGGTGTTGAAGGCGCGCGTGATCGAGTCCCCGGTCGAGGCGATCGAGCTCGGGTAGCCGACCTTTGCCGGCTCGGCGAGCGCGGTCGGCGCGACGGCAAGGGCGACGGCCAGTGCCACGAGCGGTCGAAGCTTCATGGTTCCCCCCTCGGATTGACGGCTTGCCGATTCTCCCAGATGAACGACCTTCGCGGTTCCCGCTCCGGCCCCGTCAGACGCGGCTCGATGGACAGAGGTCGTTGAGCACACACTTCGCGCAGCGCGGCGCGCGTGCGTCGCAGACCCGGCGTCCGTGCCAGATCAGCAGATGCGGGAAGCGGTGCCAGTCCGGCCGCGGCACGAGCCGGACGAGATCGCGCTCGATCTTCACCGGGTCCTCCTGGCGCGTGAAGCCGAGCCGCTGCGACAGCCGGCGCACGTGCGTGTCGACGACGATGCCCTGCGCGTGGCCGAGCTCGGCTGCGACGACGTTGGCGGTCTTGCGGGCCACGCCGGGCAGCCGGACGAGCTCCTCGAGCCGACGGGGCACCTGCCCGTCGAACTCCTCGAGCAGCATCCGCATCGTTCCGCGCAGCGATCGGGTCTTCTGGCGGAAGAACCCGGTCTCGTAGATGTCCCGCTCGAGCTCCTCCGGCGCCACCGCGAGGTAGTCCTCCGGCCGGCGGTACTTGGCGAACAGGCGCTCAGTGACCCGGTTGACGCTGACGTCGGTCGTCTGCGCGGAGAGCATCACCGCCACGAGGAGCTCGAGATCGGAGCGCGAGCGAAGAGCGATCGTGGCGTCGGGATGCTCCTCGGCCAGACGGTCGATCACCGGGACGATGCGGTTGCGCTTCCGCCCGACCCGGCGCCGGGCCTCTCTGACGTAGCTCCGCGCCACTAGGACGCTGCGGCAAGGGCGCCCCGGCGAGCCGGGCCGGCGCCGCCCGGGAGGCGCGGCCCCGCACACACGACGTCGAGCGCCGGGCAGCCGGCGCACGTGAACTCGTCGGGCGCCGGCACGAAGTGGCCCGCCTGGATCTCGGCGATCGCCTCCGAGAGATCCGCCTCGAGGCCGGGCACCTCGGCCCTGCCGAACACGGTCGAGACGACAGCGTCGGGCCGCTCGAGGAAGTGGTAGACGACCTCGACCTCCTCGGCGC
This sequence comes from Gaiellaceae bacterium, assembly GCA_050697975.1. GTDB lineage: Bacteria > Actinomycetota > Thermoleophilia > Gaiellales > Gaiellaceae > JBOHAW01. Next base: position 4,197 of record JBOHAW010000367.1, on the reverse strand, counting down.
CGGCCCGGAAGCAGGCGAGCGCGTACACGAGCCGCTGCAGCCGGTAGTCGGCCTCGACGATCTCCTCGGGCGCGCCCTCGGCGAGCGAGTTCGTCTTGTAGTCGAGCACGATCGCCCGAGGGCCGTCTCGGTGCAGGACGTCGAGGCGGCCGTGCAGGAGGACGCCGTCGTGCTCGAAGGCGAACGGCCGCTCGGGCGCCGCGCCGGGCAGGGCGGCGATGCGCGCCGCGAGCTCCGACTCGCAGTAGGAAGCGGCGAACGACTCGATCCGCTCGAGCTCCTCGTCACTCGCGGCGGGGTAGCGCGCGCGAACGGCCCGGGCGAGGTCGGTGCGGTCCGGCACCGCCGGCGCAGCGAGGTCGACGTGCTCCAGCAACATGTGCACCGCGTCGCCGATCTCGGTCGCGGCGAGGCCGGTCTGCCCGGGGACGCGGCCGCTCGCGTCGGCCGGCCGCATGCCGACGACGCGCTCGGCGTAGTAGCGGTAGGAGCAGCGCTCGAAGAGTGAGAGCGCGCTGTACGAGAGCCGCCGGACGCGATGGAGCGGCGGGGCCGGCAGCGCCTCGAGTGGAGGTAGCGCAGGTGCCGGCGGTGGAAGCGGGCGCGGCTCGCCGGCCGCGAAGAGCGAGAGCTGGCCGGGCTCGACCGCCTCCTCGGGCGTCGGCTCGGCGGCCGGCTCGGGCCGGTGGCGATCGAGCCGGATCAGGAGCCGCGCCCCTTCACGCTCGAGCTCGACCGGCCCGTCGCCGTCCTCGAGCTCCGGCGCGCCGAGTTGCCGGAGGACCCAGCCGATCGGCGTCCCCGCGTCCGCGTCGCGCGCGCGGTCGATCGAGCCGGAGACGATCAGCCGATCGATCGCGCGGGTCATCGCCACGTAGTAGAGCCGTCTGCGCTCGGCCTCGGCCTCGCGCCGGCCGGCCTCCTTCACCTCCTCGTACCCGGAGGCCCCGCGGCGCAGGCCCGTGGCCGGATCGGCGACGCGGAAGCCGAAGCGCCCGTCCGGGAGCGCCAGGATCTCGTCCGACGCCGGGGCGGCACGGTCGCGGCCCGCGTCGGCGACGACGACGACCTTGAACTCCAGTCCCTTGGCGGCATGGATCGTGAGGAGCCGCACGGCGTCTGCCCCCTCCTCCTCCGCGACAGCCTCGAGCTCGCGGGCTCCGACCGCCTCCTGCTCCCGCACGAAGCGGACGAAGCCCTCGACGTCGGGTCCGCGCAACTCCTCGTAGGAGCGCGCCAGCCGGGCCAGCTTGCGCACGTTCGCGTAGCGGCGGCGCCCGTCCCACTGGGCCAGCACGGCCAGGTCGTAGTCGTGCTCGGCCACGATCTGCTCGCAGAGCCGCTCGAGCGAGAGCCCCGGCGCGAGCGCGGCCAGCCGATCGAAGCGCTGCAGGAAGGCGCGGCAGAGCCGGCCGTCCCGCGCGTCGAGGCCGGGCGGCAGCCCGCGCTCGAGGCCGGTGAAGAGCGGCCGCTTCGGGGCGGCACGGCGCAGGAGCGCGAGGGCGTCGTTGGAGACGCCGACGAGCGGGGAGGCGAGCACGGTGACGAGCGCCTCGTCGTCGTAGCGGTTGTGGAGCAGGCGCAGGTAGGCGAGCAGGTCGACCACCTGCTGCTGGCCGAAGTAGCCGCGGCCGGTAGCGCGGTGAGTCGGCAACCCCTGCTGGCGGAGCTCCTCCTCGTACCACTCCGCGTCGGTCCCGGCCGCGAAGAGGAGGACGATCTCGCCCGGCGCGGCGGCACCCGTCTCGACGAGCTCCTTGACGCGGGCGGCGACGTGGCGGGCCTCGGCCCGGCGCCAGTGCACGCCGGTGTCGGCGTAGCTCACCTTGTCGGTCACGAGCAGCTCGACCGGCGTCCCGAAGACCGGGTCCGGGAACTCGCCCGAGGCGGCGAGCGGCTGGAACTCGTCGCCGAAGTCGGACTGGAAGAGGTGGTTGACGACTGCCAGCACCTCGGGCCGCGAACGGTAGTTCCGGCTGAGGGCGAGCAGCCCCGGAGCCTGGGCGCGACGCTCGCGGAAGACGGCGACGTCCGCGTGACGGAAGCCGTAGATCGACTGGAACTCGTCGCCGACGAAGAAGAGCTCCCCTTCCCCGCCCTCGGCGAGCAGGTCGATCAGTTCGCACTGGAGCCGGTTCGTGTCCTGGAACTCGTCGACCATGATCGCCCGGAAGCGCCAGGCCTCCTGCTGCCGGATCTCGGGGTGATCGCGCAGCAGGTCGCGCGCACCGAGCTGCAGATCCTCGAAGTCGAGCGCCGATTCGCGCTCCTTCGCCGTCCCGTACGCCTGGGCGAACCCGGTCAGCAGCTCCTGCAGGAGCTCGCGGTCACGGGCGGCGAGCTCGTCGAGCGCCGCCTGCTCGACCGCGCGGCGCGCCTCCTCGTAGGTCGCCGCGCGCTCTCCGCGGCCGCGGAGGTCGCCGAGATCGAGCAGGAGCTCCGCGGTCGTGCGCCGTTCGAGCAGGTCGAGCGCGCGTGCGCCCTGTGCTCGCGAGGCCTCCCCCGCGGCCCCGTCCTCCGCCAGGCAGCGCGCCGCCTCTCGCAGCTCCGCGAGCCGCTCCTCCAGTCCCGGATGCTCGCCCAGCTCGAGCACGAGCTCCCGCCCGGCCGAGCGGAGCGTCTCGTAGACACCCACGAGCATCCGGCGCAGTCCTCGCGCCGTATAGGTGGCGAGGAGTTGGAGGCGCTCCGGCTCGGCTCCTGCGCAGAACGAGGTCAGCGCCGCCTCGAACGCCTCGCTCCGGAGCACGCGCCCCTGACTTTCGTCGAGGACGCGGAAGCGCGGGTCGAGCCCGGCTGCGAACGGGTGGCTCTTCAGGAGGCGCAGGCAGAAGCCGTGGATGGTCGAGATCCAGGCGCCGTCGAGCGCGCGGGCGAGATCGGTGCGGTCGCGCTCGACGAGGCGCGCCCTGATCCGGCCGCGCAGCTCGCCGGCGGCGCGCTCGGTGTACGTGATCACGAGGATCGAGTCGACGTCCACGCCCGCGTCGCAGACCGCCTGCGCGAAGCGCTCCACCAGCACCGCCGTCTTGCCCGTGCCGGCCCCGGCGGACACGAAGACCAGGCCGGTCGCGTCGATCGCCGCTTGCTGCTCCGGGTTCGGCGGCCTCGTGCTCATGCGCGCCTGATCCGGCAGGCCGTCCAGAGCTCGCACCAGGTCGGGCACTCTCCGTGCTTCGGGTCGTGCTTCACGTCCCCCGCCCGGATCCGCTCGACGACGCCGCGCGCGCGCTCCCGCGCCAGCTCGATCTGCGCCCAGAAGGCCTCCTCGTCGAGATAGTCCTTGCGCTGGAAGCCCGGCACGCCGTCCTCGCGGGCCTCCTCCCGGAGCAGTCCCCGGGCCTCCCGCTTGCCGGCGAGCGCGCGGTAGAGGCCGCCCAGCGGCTCGATCCCGACGAGATCGCGCAGGACGAGCATGTACAGCGGGATCTGGAGGCGCAGCTCCGACTCGATCTTCGCGGCGGACGGCGCGGTCTTGCCCGACTTGTAGTCCTGGACGATCCCGCGCGCGCTGAACGGGTCGACGTCGATCCGGTCGATCTTGCCCGAGAGGCTGAAGCCGCCCAGGTCGAGGCCGCGCTGGAGCTCGGGGGCGGAGCGCTCGGAGCCGAAGGAGACCTCGAAGCGGCGCGGGACGAGCGGGGAGTCGAGCTCGGCCTCGGTGCGGACGAATGCCTCCAGGTCGCCCCACAGCCCGCCCTCGAGCTCGCGGCGCTCGAGCTCCGTGAGCTCCAGCCGGACGCCCCCGAGCGCCTCGTCGAGGCATTCGCGCAGGAACTCGAGCGCGGCGTCGAGGCGCGCCGGCTCGACGCGGTCGGCCCCCATCCGCTTCGGCAGCCCCGAGAAGAACCTGTACAGCGCCTGGTGCGCGATCGAGCCGCGCAGCTTCGCGTCCACCTCGGCGTCGATCGTCCTCGGCGAGATGACCCGCTCGACGAACCAGATCGAGGAGCAGTCGGCGAAGAGCTCGAGCTCGGTGACGCCGAAGGTGCCGCGGGCGCTCAGGTCCTCGAGGACGGCGGGATGGGTGAGCCGGGTCGAGCGGTCGAACGCGGTCAGCGCGCGCTCGAGCCGCCGTTCCCAGCCGTTCGCGAGCGCGAGCGCGGTGGCCGCGTCTCGGTCTCCGGAGGCGAGGACGGCCAGCGCGCGCAGCCGCTCCCGCTCGCTGGGAGCGCTCTCGAGCGACCAGGTCAGCGC
>JBOHAW010000366.1:0-5462 GCA_050697975.1 Gaiellaceae bacterium | reverse complement strand
CTCCCGGGTGGCGCGCGCTGTCCTACGACGATCGTGCGGCGGTCTTCCTCAAGGCTGCCGAACTTCTCGCGGGGCCGTGGCGCCAGACCCTCAACGCCGCCACCATGCTCGGCCAGTCCAAGACCGCTCACCAGGCCGAGATCGACGCCGCGTGCGAGCTGATCGACTTCTGGCGCTTCAACATCGAGTTCATGCTCCGGATCTACGCGGAGCAGCCCAGCTCCTCGCACGGAACCTGGAACCGGCTCGAGTACCGTCCGCTCGAGGGCTTCGTCTTCGCGGTCACGCCGTTCAACTTCACGGCCATCGGCGGCAACCTGCCGACGAGTGCCGCGCTCATGGGGAACACGGTCGTCTGGAAGCCGGCCTCCACGGCGGCGCTCTCGGCGCACTACCTGATGCGCCTCCTCCAGGCGGCCGGCCTGCCCGACGGCGTGGTCAACCTCGTCTACGGGCCGGGCAAGACGATCGGCGACGCCACGCTCGCGAGCCCGGAGCTCGCAGGCGTGCACTTCACCGGCTCCACACCCGTCTTCCAGAGCATGTGGAAGACGATCGGCGACAACATCGCGGGCTATCGCAACTACCCTCGCATCGTCGGCGAGACGGGCGGCAAGGACTTCATCGTCGCGCACCCCTCGGCGGACGTGGACGCGGTGGCGACCGCGATCGTGCGCGGCTCGTTCGAGTACCAGGGTCAGAAGTGCTCCGCCGCCTCGCGCGTCTACGCGCCGTCGAATCTCTGGCCCGCCCTGCGTGAGCGCCTCGCCGACCAGGTCTCGAGCCTGCGCATGGGCGACGTCGCGGACTTCTCGAACTTCATGGGCGCGGTGATCGACCGCAACTCGTTCCGCACCCAGCGGGAGGCGATCGAGGAGGCGCGGGCGGCCGGGGCCGAGGTCGTCGCCGGCGGGGGCACAGACGACGGCGAGGGCTATTTCGTCGAGCCGACCGTGATCAAGACCGACGACCCGGACTTCCGGCTGCTGCGCGACGAGCTCTTCGGACCGGTCGTGACCGCCTACGTCTACCCCGAGCAGAAGTGGTCGGAGACGCTCGAGCTCGTCGACCGGACTGCCCCGTACGCCCTCACCGGCGCGGTCTTCTCGCACGACCGCGCCGCGATCCAGGAGGCGCACGGCGCGCTGGAGTACGCGGCCGGCAACTTCTACGTGAACGACAAGCCGACCGGCGCCGTCGTCGGTCAGCAGCCGTTCGGCGGCGCGCGCGCCTCCGGCACGAACGACAAGGCGGGCTCGCTCTTGAACCTGATCCGCTGGGTCAGCCCACGCACGATCAAGGAGACGTTCGTGCCGCCGACCGACTACCGCTACCCGTTCATGGCGCCCGACGGAGACGCCTAGAAGTCGTGCCGATCGGCACGAGCTGACAGGTTTTATTCTTTCCAAGTCGGATAAGGCCTCCTTGCAACCCTCTAGGAGGACTGATGCGGCTATCACGATCCGGCTTGTCCCGGCGTCTCGCCACTGCGGTCGCGTGCGTGGCGCTTGTCGCGAGCGTGCCCGTGCTCGGAGCGCTGGCGCTCGAGCCCGACCAGACCGACCCGGCGCGCAATCTCGCGCTGCCGTGCGAGGAGGTCAGCACCCCCGGCCTCGTCGCCCGCGCAAACAAGGACATCTTCCACGTGGCCAACGTGTGCGGCTTCGTCGGCACGGACGTCGAGTTCCAGTCGCGCACGGATCTCACCGGCAAGGTGCACGACTATGCGTTCGTCGGCACGATGGGCGCCGGCTTCAGGATCTACGACGTTACGCAGCCCACCCTGCCCGACCGCGCCGGCGGCTACGTCGACAGCGGCTGGCAGAACGACGTCCAGGTCGCGGGCGACCTCGTCGTCTCCACGTTCGACGGCGTCTCCGGCGAGGACTCCTCGGCCTCGACGTGCCTCAAGACGCGCTACCCGAACGCGAGCGGCCAGGGCGTCGACATCTTCCGCCTGAACTTCAACGAGTTGACGGCGAAGTTCGAGACGAACCTCCTCACCTGCGTGGCGAACCCGCCCGGGGGCGCCCACAACTCGACGCTCAATCCGGGCGCCGACTGGCTGGCGATCTCGAACCCGTCCTCCGACTGGGCCGTCGACGTGGTCGACCTGAGCGGCGCGAGTCAAGGCCAGGCCGTGCACCGCTACCGGCTGATCGACGAGTCCCGGCGCGCCTCGGCGGGCAGATGCCCCGAGAGCGCGAGCTACACGTGCATCGTGATCACGCGCCCCGACGGCTCGAGCGCGTCCGGCCTCTTCCAGCCCCACGACGTCCACTTCTCGCGCGACGGCGGCACGATGTACGTCGCGGCAATCAAGTCGACGTTCATCGTCGACGTCTCGCGCGTGCTTTCGGGCCGCGTCCGGACGGTCGCGATCATCTCCAACCAGGTCGCGGACGGGGTCTCCGACTCGAACGACATCGCGATCTCGCACCAGGCGGACGTCACGTCCGACGGCAAGGTCCTGGTGATCAGCGACGAGAAGGGCGGCGGCCTCTCGAACACGGACTGCAACACGACGCCGAACGGCCTGACGGGCGTGCTCCACTTCTGGGCGCTCGGTTCGATCAGCGGCGTGCCCGCCTCGAAGGGCGCGAGCCCCTCGGCGCCGAAACGCCTGGGCGCCTACTTCAACCCGAACCCGATCCTCGCGCACGACCCGCTGGCAGGCGTGATCTCGACCCTGCCGCGCGCCGAGCGCGGCTGCACGGTGCACGTCTTCCGCCTCGGCGGCAACGGCACCGCCTCGCCGGGCCAGACCGCGGGCGGCTTCGACGGCGTCTCCCGCCTGCCCGGCCGCCAGCTCACGACGGCGTGGTACGGCGCCGGGGTCTGGCGCGTCGACTTCTCCGGAGCGCCGAGCTCGAGCGACGGCGTCGCCGAGGATTCGCGGACGACCTGGGGGAACACGCTGGGCTGGAACGTGATGCCGGGCGCCGACACCTGGTCGGCCAAGGAGTACAAGGGCCACGTCTACGCCGGCGACATGCTGCGCGGCTTCGACGTCTACCGGCTCGCCGGATAGAGGCTTCTCCGAGGGGGGATGGCGGGGCGGTCGTTCGAGACCGCCCCGTCAATTTCTGCGGCGCGCAGACGCGCGGGGTTCGGGCTCAGCCCTTGACGGAGAACGTCCAGGCGGTGGCGGTGGCGGTCTGATCCGTGGCCGCGAAGACCACGATCTCGTGCCGCCCCGTCGTCAGGTCGCCGGTCGGGCGGCCGCGCATCGTCGCCGTGAAGGGCGTGTCGTTCGCGCCGCGCCGAAACGAGAATCCGTCGCCGTCCAGCCACATGCGCACGTCCGTCAGGTCGCCGCCGGCGCCGACGTTGGCCGCGACCTCTGGCCGAAGGTCGGCGACCTCCTGCAGCGGCTCGGGCCGGAAGCCGGTGACGACGACGCCGCCCAGCTCGAGCTTCAGCTCGCCGTTCTCGGGCAGGAGCGCCGCCCCGTAGGCGAAGTACTCGGGCTCGCCTTCGACCGTGCGCTCGCCCGCGACCGCGGCCACCCGCCAGTCGTCCCGGAGCGTGCGCGACAGGATCACCTTCGCGTTCCCGGCGAGCGTGCCGAGGCCCTCGGCGAACTCCTGCGCGGCGCCGGCCCGGAACTCGCTGAGCGTCGGGCCGATGCTCGCCTGCGTCGGCTCGCTGAGTAGCTCCCACATCGCCTCGGGGTCGTTGTCGCCGGCGGCCTTGACGAAGGCGAGGAGCACGCGGCCGGGCTCAGGGTCGTCCCTGCCCGCGTCGATCGCCACCGGCTCCGTCGCGGTGTCGGTGGGCGCCGGCGAGGCCTCGTCGCCGTTCCCGTCGCCCGCGCAGCCCGCGGCCAGAACAGCCGCGAGGAGGATCGTGACCGCCGCCGTCCGCATCGCCCTAGGCGCCTCCCGCCTTGTGAAGCTGAGCGTAGATCGTCCGCGCAGTCTTCGGAGGGAGATCCGGAACGCCCTCCAGCTCCTCCTGCGAGGCCGCGAGCACGCCCTCGACCGAGCCGAAGTGACGCAGGATCGCCCGGCGGCGCACGGGACCCACGCCCTGGAGGGTGTCGAAGATCGACTCGAAGGAGCGCGCGTCGCGGCGCTGGCGGTGGAAGCCGAGCGCGAACCGGTGGGCCTCGTCGCGGATGCGCTGGAGCAGCTGGAGGCCCGGCGAGTGCGGATCGAGCAGCACCGGCTCCGAGCGCCCGGGCACGAACACCTCCTCGATCCGCTTGGCCAGGGAGATGACGGCCACGCGCGGCAGAGCGTAGGCCTGCATCGCCGCGAGCGCCGCCGAGAGCTGCCCCTTGCCGCCGTCGATGACGACGAGATTCGGCGTCGCCGCGAACCCCTCGTCGTACTCCGGCGAGGTCGGCGACGCATCCCGCAGGCGGGCGAACCGGCGCGAGACGACCTCCGCCATCGCGGCGAAGTCGTCGGGCGCGTCGAGGCCGCGCACGCCGAACTTGCGGTAATGGGCCTTCCTGGGCATCGCGTCCACGAACACAACCATTGATCCGACGGGCGATTCGGCCTGAATGTTGGAGATGTCGAAGCATTCGATCCGGATCGGCAGGCTCTCGAGGTTGAGTGCCTCGCGCAGCTCCTCCAGCGCCTCGACACGCCGAAGCCGCTTCTGCTCGCTGGCGGCGGCCTCGGAGTGCAGCGCCAGCCGCGCGTTTTCGGCGGCGAGCTCCTGCAGGCGCCGCTTCTCGCCGCGCTCGGCCGCGCGCAGCTCGACGCGGGCCCCGCGGCGCTCCGAGAGGAAGACCGCGAGCGCAGAGAGGTCGCCGGCGTCGCGCGGGACGACGATCTGCGGCGGCACGCTCGGCGAGGCCCCGTAGTACTCGAGGCAGAAGGCCTCGAGGATCGTGGTCAGATCCTGCCCGGCGACGTTCTCGAGGTGGAAGCTGTGACGGTCGATCAGCTTGCCGTCCCGGAGCGGGAACACCTGCACGGCGGCACGGTCGTCCTCGGCCGCGACGCCCAGCACGTCGATCGTCCCGACCGAGCGCCGGTCGGCCGCCTGGCGCTCGGCGAGGTGCCGCACCGAGACGAGGCGGTTGCGGTAGCGGGCCGCCTCCTCGAAGCGCTCGTCCGCGGCAGCGTCCTTCATCTTGCGCTCGAGCTCGCGCAGGATCGGCTGCGTCTCCCCCGAGAGGAACTCGATCACGGCGTCGATGATCGCCCGGTAGCCCTCCTGCGAGACGTAGCCGACGCACGGCGCCAGGCAGCGCTCGATGTGGTAGTCGAGGCAGGGCACGCCCGAATGGCGGCCCGGCTTCGGGCCCTCGCACGGCCGGTACGGGAAGACGCGGTTGAGCACGTCGAGCGTCTCGCGCACCTTCTTCGCATTCGCGTACGGGCCGAAGTAGACGACCCCGCGGCGGTGGCGCTCGCGCGTGAACATCACGCGCGGGTAGTCGTCCTCGACCGTGACCGCGATGTAGGGGAACGACTTGTCGTCGCGGAGCCGCACGTTGAACG
>JBOHAW010000365.1:0-3754 GCA_050697975.1 Gaiellaceae bacterium | reverse complement strand
GCCCCACGGTCCCGGCGCCGACGACCAGCGTGGGGCGGAGGCCCTCGCCGGCACGGCGCGCCCGCACCTGTGCGCGGTAGAGCCCGATTCTGCCGGCGACGACGTAGACGCCGGCGAAGGCCCACAGGCGCACCAGCTCGCCCGCCACGACCGGGGCCGTACCGGTCACCGCGGCGACGGACAGGAGCGCCATTGCCGCCACCGTGACGGCGCCGACGACCCGGCGGGCGTCGTCGACCGTCCGCAGGCGCAGATCCGGGCGGTACATCCCGCGCAGGGCGAGTGCCGCCAGCGCGATCAGCCCGAAGGCGGCCGTCCACGCGAGCGACAGCGACCGGACTTCCGCCGCTCGGGCTCCGAGCTCGGTCGCGAACGCGGCGAGGACGAGCATCGTCGCGTCCAGCGCGAAGCAGCCCAGGGCCCAGCGCGCCCGGAGCCCGAGCCCGAGTCTGAGCCCCTCTTCGCCCGCGGCGGCCGCCGCCGCGGGCTCGAAGAGGGGGGCTGCCGTTGCCGCAGAACGGGTCGCCATGCCGCAGACCTGTCGGAGTCGCTAGCCGACCGTGCCTAGGTCCTCGACCGCGAGAATCGGCGCAGCCCGCCGCCCAGGAGCAGCAGCAGCACGCCGCCGACGACGAGAAGCGCCAGATCGAGCCCGGTGAACGGGAGCACTCCCCGCTGCTGGGTCGCGCCGAGGCGTCCCTGCGCGCCGAGCTGTCGCTGGATCTCGGCGTTCATCGGCTTGACGACCGCCGGCTTCCCGTAGCCCTGAATCGTTGCGTTCGACAACGTCGCCCGCAGATCGTCGGACGAATAGGCCCGATCGAGGCGCCCGTTGTCCGCAAAATCGTTGTAGACCGTCTGCGGGCCCGCCGCGAGAGCCGTAGAGCTCCCGAGCAGGGCCGCCAGAATGACGACTACTGCCGTCACTGTCACTCGTCCGCGCCGCATTGCTGTTCCCCTTCCCCGAAACTTGCTGGTGGTTTCTCCCCGATTAAACGCGCGAGTACCCGTTTTGGGTCCGTTGTAAAACTCCCAGACCTTGCCGCAGTCTCGCTCCCACTTCCTCCCGCTCCTTCGCATCGCCCCAACCGCAGCGCTGGCCGCCTCCGCAACCGCGATCGCGTGGCTCGGGCACGGGAGCATAGCGACAGCCGACTGGCTCTCCTACGCCCTCCTGGCGAGCCTGCTCGTCGCCACTGCTCTGGTCTTCGACGGCGGTCGCCGTCCGGTTCATCTTCCCTTAGCCGCAATCGGGGGTCTCCTCGGCCTTTCCCTCTGGATCGGCCTGTCGTCGGCCTGGTCTCCCGCTCCCTCGTTCGCGCGAGACGAGGCCCTTCTCATCGCACTGTACGCACTATCGGTCGGAATTCCAGTCCTGACGTTGCGCGGCGAGCGCGCGCGGCTCACCGCCCTCGGGACGCTGACGACGATACTGGCCGGGTCGGCGGTCGCGACAGGGCTCGTGCTTCGCCTCGGCGACGACCCGCTCGAGGGCTTCACGGACGGCCGGCTGTCCTTCCCCGTGTCGTATGTGAACGGCCAGGCCGCCTTCGCGCTCGTGGCGTTCTGGCCGGCCGTCGTGTTCGCGGCTCGCCGTGCCGCACCGGTGCTCCTGCGGGCACTCGCGCTCGGCGGGGCGACGGCGCTCCTGGCGGACTGGCTGCTGACCCAGAGCAAGGGCGGCGCCGTCGCTCTCGTCGCCTCGGCCGTGCTCGTGTTCGCGTTCGGGCCAGGGCGGCTCCGCCTGGTGCTCCCCGCCTCGATCCCGGCGCTCCTGGTGCTCATCGCCTTCGACCCGCTCACGGAGCCGTTCCGCACGCGCACGGAACCCACCGTCCGGCACGCGGGCGAGGTGATGCTCCTGCTCTTCGTCTCCGGCGTCGCGGTCGGGGCCGTCCTCGCGGTCGCCGACCGGCGGCTGGGGCTCGGGCCGCGGGCCAGACGGGCCGCCGGAGCGGTCGTCCTCACCGCGCTCGCGGTCTCGCTGACCGCCGCCGCGGCTGCGTTCTTCGTGCGCGTCGACGACCCGGCGGACTTCGCCGACGAGAAGTGGGAGGCCTTCAAGCAGCTGCCCGACCGCGAGACCGGCGGGAGCCACCTCGTCAACCTCGGCTCGAACCGCTACGACTTCTGGCGCGTCTCGCTCGGCGGGTTCCGCGATCATCCCGTGGCCGGTGTGGGCGGGCGCGGCTTCGGCACGGTCTACCTCCAGGAGCGGCGGGCCGACGAGACGCCCGCGCGGGCCCACTCGCTCCCGCTCGACGTGGCCCTGGAGAGCGGCGCGGTCGGACTCGTGCTGCTCGTCGCCGCCCTCGGCGCCGCACTCGCGAGCGCGTTGCGACGGACGCGCGCGGCCTGGCGCGCCGCGGTGCTCGGCGGGGCGTCGTACTGGCTCGTCCACGCCTGCGGCGACTGGATCTGGACGCTGCCGGCGGCCGGCATTCCGTTCTTCCTGCTCCTCGGCATCGCGGCGTCGGCGAGCACCCGCGGCCGGCTCCGCCCTGGCATCGCCGTGGCGGGAGGGCTCGCCGTTGCGACCGCCGGCGTGCTGCTCTTCGCTCCGCCCTGGCTCAGCGCCCGCATGACGCAGGAGGCGCTCCGCTCAGGGAGCGCGGCGGACCTCGACTGGGCGCGCCGCCTCGACCCGCTCTCCGTCGAGCCGCTGCTCGCCGAGGCCGCTCTGGCGCCGTCACCGGCCGCGCGCACACGTGTGCTCCGGCGCGCCCTCGAGCGGGAGCCGCGCTCGGCCGCCCTGCACTACCTGCTCGGGCTCGCCCTCCTCGAGGACGGGCGGACTCGCGAGGCGCGCACGGAGCTACAGGCCGCGCATCGACTCGATCCGCGCGACGAGCTGATCGCGAACGCGCTCAGCCGCTCCGGCTGAGCGCCGGCACCTCGTCGCCGGCCACGATCGCGGCCGGCACGTCGAGCGTCAGGTGGCGGGCCAGGCCGGTGTCGCCCAGCGAGTCCGCCGCGGCAGCCAGCCCACCGAGGCGGATGTGCGGGCCGTGCGCGTCGCTGGCCAGGACGTGCACGAGCCCGAGCTCGAGAAGCGCCTGGGCTCCCCGCCTCGACGCCCGGCCGAGCGTACCGTCGAGGGAGGCGGCGGTCACCTGGACGAGCGCTCCGGCCGCCACCCACGGCAGCAGCCGTGCCGGATGATCCTGCACCTCGGGGTTGCGCTCCGGATGCGCGATCAGGGCCACCAGCCCCTCGTCCCTCAGTCGCCGGAGCGCCGGCTGTAGGCTCGCGGGCCAGCCGCGATAGGCGAACTCGACGAGGACGTACCGGCCCGACCCGCCGAGCGTGAAGGCGCGCAATTCGTCCTCGTCCAGCGCGAGCAGCCGATCCAGGTCGAGCTCGCCGCCCGGGAGAACGTCGACGGCGATCCCCTCGGCGGTGAGGACCGCGCGCAGCTCCTCCACGCCGCGCTCCATCTCCCTCGAGCTCGTCGGGAAGTCGGCGCGCACGTGCGGCGTAGCCGCGATCGCGGTGACGCCGTCGGACGCCGCCTCCCGCGCCAGTTGCACCGCCTCGTCGACGGAGCGGGCGCCGTCGTCGAGCCCGGGGAGAATGTGCGAGTGGAGGTCGATCACGCGGTGGACGATAGCCCCACGGTCCTGCACGTCTCGCAGCCCGTGGACGGCGGGGCGGCTCGCTACGTGCTCGGGCTCGTCGACGACCACCTGCGCCGCGGGTGGCGCGTCGCCGTGGCGGCGCCTCCGGAGGGCGAGCTCGCCGAGCGGGCGCGCAC
>JBOHAW010000364.1:0-6123 GCA_050697975.1 Gaiellaceae bacterium | reverse complement strand
CCCGCGCGCGGTCCTGTACGAGACCTGGCACCTGCTCGGACGGCCGCGGGTGGAGCGGGCCACCGGCCCCGTCGACGTCATCCACGCGACGGGCCTCGCGATGCCGCCGCGCTCGGCGCCGCTCGTGGCGACCATCCACGACCTCTCTTTTCTCGTCTACCCGGGGCACTTCTCAAGGGCCGGCCGGCGCTTCTTCCGGCAGGCGCTCGGGCGCGCGCGCGAGCGCGCCGACCTCGTGCTCTGCTCCTCGGAGGCGACGCTCGAGCACTGCGCGGCGGTCGGCTTCGACCGGGCGCGCCTGCGTCACGTGCCGCTCGGCGTGCGGGCGCCGTTCGTCCTCCCAGCTGAGGTCGAGGCGGTGCGCGCGAAGTACGGCCTCGAGCGCCCGTACGTCCTCTGGACGGGCACGGTCGAGCCGCGTAAGAACCTGCCCCGGCTGCTCCGCGCCTTCGAGTCGGTTGGAGGCGAGGTCGACCTCGTGCTCGTCGGCCCTCGCGGCTGGAACGAGGAGCTCGAGGCCGGTCCGCGCGTCAGGGTCCTGGGGTTCGTCCCGTACGCCGACCTGGGGGCTCTCTACGCGGGAGCGGAGGTGTTCTGCTTCCCGTCGCTGATGGAGGGCTTCGGCTTCCCCGTGCTCGAGGCGATGGCGCAGGGGACGCCGGTCGTCACGTCGGCCGGCACCTCGACGGAGGAGCTCGCTCGCGGCGCGGCGGTGCTCGTCGACCCGCAGGACCATCGCTCGATCGGCAACGGGATCGAGCGCGTGCTGCGCGAGCCTGCACTGGCACGCGAGCTGCGCGAGGCCGGCCCGCGCCGCGCGGCCGAGTACACCTGGGCGCGGAGCGCCGAGCTCGTCGCCGCCGCCTACGAGGAGGTCAGATCTCGACCAGCGCGAGGTGTCTGATCTGCTCCCACTGCTGCTCGGGCGTCAGGTGCGCGCGCTCCCAGAGCGGGAACCACGCAGCGCTCGGCTCGACCTCTCTGAGCGCACCGCCGAGGAGCTCGCGCCTGACGAAGAACGCGTTCGCGCCGCGGGAGTCGCAGCCGGCGAGCGCGTAGCCCTTCTCGGCGCCGAGCTTCGTCAGCGCCGCAAGCGAGGCGCCGTGGTAGAAGCCGCTCACGTGCTCCCGGTAGCGGTCGAAGCCGTCCTTGTACGGGACGATCACCGACCGCTCGGGCCCGAAGCTCGCGTTGTACTCGATCGCGACGACGCGCGGCTCGGCGGCCGAGATCGCCTGCCAGACCCAGTAGTCGTTCCCGTCGATGTCGAGCGACAGGAAGTCGACGTCGGGGGGGGCGTGCTCGCCCAGGAGCGCGTCGATGTTCTCGCGCGTGACCTCGGCGTGGACGATCGAGACCTCGGCCCGGCCCGCGTAGAAGGCGCGGGCCCGCTCGACGTGGGCGGCGTCGGCCTCCATCAGGAGGCCGCTCCAGCCGAACGTGAGCGAGAGGTTGGCGGTGTTGCACTCGCGGCCGTCCTCGATCCCGAACTCGACAAAGGTGCGGCTCGTGACGCCGACCTGCGAGAAGAGCCAGGCGACGATGCCGTCCTCGCCGTTCTGCGAGTAGGCGCGCGCCTCGGCGCGGTTCAGGGGAGCCGGCTCGGCGGCAAGCTCGGGATAGCGGGCGAGCAGCGCCTGGCCGGCCGTCCAGCGCCGGTCGAGCTCGACCTCGCGCAGCTGGCGCAGCCAGACCCACCACCACTCCGGCAGGACGCCGGTCACCCGGTCGCGAGCGCCACGGGGGATCGCGGTCCAGAGCCTCACGGCCCGCGAGTCTACGGCCCTCCGCCCGTCAACCGAGCGCGCGCACGTACGACCAGGCCCGGAGCAGGCCGCGCGGGCGGAGGGCGCCGAGCAACGCCGCGTAGACGAGGAAGCCGAGCGCGGCGGCCGGAATCGGGTCGAGCACGAGCGCGAGCAGCGCGAACGAGGCGAGCGCGAGCCCTCCGCTCCACGCCGTCGCCCCGCCCAGCCCCCGCGCGACGCGGGCGAGCGTGTCGCCCGAGAGCAGCAGGAGCAGGCCGGCGAGGATCAGCGCCGTCGTCGTCGCGAGCGCGCCCGCGACCCCGGCGAGTCCGAACAGCTCCTCGCCGGCCCACGCGAGCGGCACGTGGACGGCCAGGGCGCCGAGCGTCAGCAGCGGCAGCCGGCGCGCCCGCTCGGCCACGAAGAGCAGCGGGAAGGTCGTGGACACGCCGATGGAGGCGACCATCCACGGGCTCAGGTAGACGACCAGGCGGCCCAGCTCGGCACCAGTGTCGCCCCCGTACTCGCCGCCGAGCACTCCGCTCGCGACGCGCTCGCCGGCGAGCGCGAACACGCCCGCGGCCCCGGCGACGACGGCGAGCGCGAGCCACGACGTCGAGACGACGTGCTGCGCGGCACGCCCTTCGCCGAGCCCGATGCGCGTCAGCGGCACGCTGGAGACGAGCGAGAGCGACGACGCCGTCACCGCCACGAGCGCGGAGCCGATCAGGTACGCGTAGCTGAAGCTCGTCACCGCGCCCACGCCAAGCTCGGCCGCGAACCGCACGCAGACGACGTAGAGCGCCTGGAGGCCGAGCGGCAACGTCACTCCGCGCCCGAACTCGGCCAGGCGCGGGCCGATGTCGCTCCGCCGCGGCACGAGGCCGCGCGGCCGACCGCGCAGGAGCAGGGCCGCCACCGGGACGAGCAGCGCGATGCCGCCGTTCAGGGCCATCCCCCACGCCACCGCCACGATCCCGTCCGTGTCGGCGCGCCAGAGGATCAGCGCCAGGCCGGCCACGCTGCCGGTGGCGAACCCGAGCGCCGCCGTGCCGTAGTCGTCGAGCGCCGCGAGGGCGCTCGCCGCCAGCGCCGCGTAGAGCTGCGCCACGGCGGCGGGGATCATCCACGCGAGCACCTCGGCCGCGGTCTGGCGCGCCTCCTCCGGCAGGCTGCCGGTCAGCCAGCCGGCGAGCGTGTCGGCCGCGAGCAGCGCCGCGAGCAGCGCCGGCAGGGCCAGTACGGCGAGGGCGAGCGCCCACGTCACCGTCTCTCCCGCCAGACGCTGCTCTCCGTGGGCGCGGGCCAGCGTCGGCAGCGCCACCGCACGAAACGCCGTCGCCGCGAGCACGAGCACGATGAAGAGCCCGTACGCCGCGAAGAAGCCGTCCGTCTCCGCTCCGCGCCCGAACGTGCGCGCGATCACGACGCCGACGACGGCCGCGAGCCCGGTCACCGCCGCCAGCGACAGCGCCGTCTGGAGGCCGCTTCGAGCGACGCTCGTCCGGGTGGAGCCGGTAGCCTTCCTCAACCTCGCGGAGCTTACGCATGCCGGACAACGACACCCTCTGGACCGAGACGGCGCTGGACGACCTCCGGCGCGACTACGCGGACCACTTCGCGGGCCGTACCGTGCTCGTCACGGGCGCCGACGGGTTCATGGGCTCGCACCTGACCGAGGCGCTCTGCTATCTCGGCGCCCACGTCCACGCCTTCGTGCGAGCGACCTCGAGCGGTGCGCTGAACAACATCTGGCACCTGCGCCGGCAGCTCAAGGTGCACTTCGCGGACCTGACCGACAAGACGTCGATCGACTATCTCGTGCGGGAGCTGTGCGAGGCGCCCGACCGGCCGTACGTCTTCCACCTGGGCGCCCAGGCACACGTGGGGGAGTCGTGGCACCGCCCCTACGAGACCCTGATGGCGAACACCGTGGGCACGCTGAACCTGCTCCAGTCGGTCGTCGACCACGGACTCGAGCTGGAGAAGTTCGACACCGCCGGCACGTCCGAGGAGTACGGCAACGTGCGCGAGGCCGTGGCCCATCACCACGACTTCGACGCCGAGGGCGCGCTCATCCTGCACGAGCGCTCGCCGATCAACCCGAAGTCGATCTACGCCACGGCCAAGGTCGCGGCCGACTTCCTGACGATGAACTATCACGACGCCTACGGCGTGCCCGGCGTCGTCACGCGCATGTTCAACAACTACGGGCCGCGCCAGAACCCCCGCTACGTGACCGGCACGATCATCACGCAGGCGCTCGAGCGCGAGCAGATCGAGCTCGGCAACCTCGAGCCGCTGCGCGACTTCTGCTTCTGCACCGACGGCGTGCGCGGGCACCTGACCGTGGCGGCGCAGGGCGTCCCCGGCGACGTCTACGTCTACGGCCAGGGCGCGAACATCTCCATGCGCGAGTGGGCCGACATGATCCTCCGGATCGGCGAGCAGGGCGGCTACTGGCCCACCGGGCGCGAGGTCGTCACGACCGAGGCCCGCTTTCGCCCCGGCGCGAGCGACGTGATGGCGCTGCGCGTGGGCTACGAGAAGCTGAACCGGGAGACCGGCTGGGAACCACGCGTCTCGTGGGAGGAGGGCGTCGCGTCGACGATCGCCTGGTACGCCGCCCACCGCGACAAGTGGATCGGCCGCGTCGACTGGCTCGAGCGCGCGGAGCGGAGCGCTCCCGTCAAGTGAACGTGCTCGTCACCGGCGGCGGCGGGTTCCTCGGCTCCCACCTCGTCGAGCGCCTGCGCGAGGAGGGCCTCGACCCGTTCGTCGCCCGCCGGCGAGACTACGACCTGACGGTGAGCGCGGACGCGGCGCGTCTGTTCGCCGACGCCCGGCCCGAGCTCGTCATCCACGGGGCGGCGGAGGTCGGCGGGATCGGCGCCAACCAGGCCAATCCCGGCCGCTACTGGTACGCGAACCTGATGATGGGCGCCCACGTGATCGAGGAGAGCCGCAAGGCCGGCGTGCGCAAGCTCGTCGTGCTCGGCACCGTGTGCGCCTACCCGAAGTTCACCCCGGTGCCGTTCAGCGAGGACAACCTTTGGGACGGCTACCCCGAGGAGACGAATGCGCCGTACGGCGTGGCGAAGAAGTCGCTCCTCGTCGGCGCACAGAGCTACCGCGAGCAGTACGGCCTGAACGCCGTCTTCCTGTTGCCCGCGAACCTGTACGGGCCGGGCGACAACTTCGACCTCGAGAGCTCGCACGTGATCCCGGCGCTGATCCGCAAGATGCTCGAGGCGCGCGAGCGAGGCGAGCAGGAGGTCGTGCTCTGGGGCGACGGGTCGCCGACGCGCGAGTTCCTCTACGTCGAGGACTGCGCCGAAGGGATCTGGCTGGCCGCGGAGCGCTACGACGGCGCCGACCCGGTCAACCTCGGGACGGGCGTCGAGACGCGGATTCAGGAGCTCGCGGAGACGATCGCCGACGTGACGGGCTTCGACGGCGAGATCGTCTGGGACACCTCGAAGCCGAACGGGCAGCCGCGGCGCCGGCTCGACGCGTCCCGCGCGGAGGCGCTGCTCGGCTTCCGGGCGCACACCACGCTGCGCGAGGGAATCGAGCGCACGGTCGCGTGGTACCGCGCCTCGGCCCCGGCGCATGCAGCTCGCTAGCCGGCTTCCACCCCCCAGAGCTCTCCAGCAGCGCCTCGCCGTCCTGGCGGAGCGGCCGGCGCTCGTGCTCGGCCCGCTCGTCGCCGTCCAGTGGGTGGCCGTCCTCGTCTTCGCGCTCGGCACGCCGCGGAACGGGCTGCTGTTCTACCAGGGCGGCGACCAGACGTTCTTCTACACGACCGGCTGGTCGCTCGGCGAAGGGTCGATCCCGCGCACCGGAATCGGCTACGCCTGGCCGTTGGCGCTCGCGCCGATCGCGATCGTCGCCGGACCGAGCTTCCTGTCCGCGCTGCCCGCAATCCTCGCGCTTCAGTTCCTCGTCCTCCTGCCGCTCGCGCTCCTCGCCGTGTACGGGATCGCGACGCACATCGGCGGCAGGCCGTTCGGCTACTGGGCCGCGGGGCTCTGGGTCGCGCTGCCCTACCTCGCGATCCCGCTCTTCGTCGACCGCTACCACGAGCAGTTCGCCGAGCAGTTCCTCCCGCACGCGCTCGGCCTCTCCGGGCTCGGGGACTTCCCCTCCACGGTGGCGCTGCTCGGCGCGGCGTACTTCGTGCTGCGGGCGCTCGACGACGAGGACGTCGCCGCCGCGGTCCTGGCCGGGCTCGTGACCGGGTTCGCGTGCGGGATCAAGCCCGCGAACCTGCTCTTCCTGCCCGCACCCTTCCTGGCGCTCGCGCTCGCCCGCCGGTGGCGGGAGGCGGTCGCGTTCGGCGCCGCGCTCACGCCCGCCCTGCTCGCGCTCGCGG
>JBOHAW010000363.1:0-2777 GCA_050697975.1 Gaiellaceae bacterium | reverse complement strand
CGGCGGCCACACGCTGATCCAGGCCCCGACCGGATCGGGGAAGACGCTCGCCGCCTTCCTGTACGGCATCGACCGGCTCGATTCCGAACCGGGGCAGGGACTCCGCCTGCTCTACGTCTCGCCGCTGAAGGCGCTCAACTACGACATCGAGCGCAACCTGCGCGGCCCGCTCGCCGGCCTCCAGAGCGAGCTCCGCGTCGCCGTGCGCACCGGCGACACGCCGCAGCGGGAGCGTGCCGCGATGCTCCGGGAGCCGCCGGACATTCTGATCACGACGCCGGAGTCGCTCTACCTGCTGCTCACCTCGCGGGCGCGGGAGACCCTGAAGTCGGTCGAGACGCTGATCGTGGACGAGGTGCACGCCGTCGCCGGCACCAAGCGGGGAGCGCACCTCGCGCTCAGCCTCGAGCGCCTCGACCGCCTGACCGGTCGGCCGGTCCAGCGGATCGGGCTCTCGGCCACCCAGCGGCCGCTCGCGGAGATCGGCCGCTTCGTCTCCGGCGGTCGCCCGATCTCACTCGTCGACGCGGGCATCGCCAAAGAGCTCGATCTCGAGGTCGTGATCCCGCTCGAGGACATGCGCGAGCCGGCCGAAGGAACCTCCATCTGGCCGTCCGTCTACCCCGAGCTCCTTCGGCTCGTCCGGGAGCACCGCTCGACGATCGTCTTCGTCAACAACCGCCGCCTCGCCGAGCGGCTCGCGCTGCGGCTGAACGAGCTGGCGGAGTGCGAGATCGCGCGCGCCCACCACGGCTCGCTGGCCCGCGAGCAGCGGGTCGAGGTCGAGGAGCTGCTCAAGCGCGGGGAGATCCCCTGCCTCGTCGCCACCTCGTCGCTCGAGCTCGGCATCGACATGGGCGCCGTCGATCTCGTCCTCCAGGTCGAGTCGCCGAAGTCGGTCGCCCGCGGCCTCCAGCGGATCGGCCGCGCGGGCCACGAGCTGGGTGCCGTCTCGAAGGGCCGCATCTTTCCCAAGTACCGCGCCGACCTGCTCGAGTCCGCGGTGGTGGCCAAGCGGATGCGCGAGGGCGCGATCGAGGAGACCGTGATTCCGCGCAACCCGCTCGACGTGCTCGCGCAGCAGATCGTCGCCATCTGCGCCGAGGAGGAGATCGAGGTCGGCGAGCTGCACGAGCTCGTCCGCGGCGCCTACCCGTTTGCCGACCTCTCGCGCGCCCAGCTCGAGAACGTGCTGGACATGCTGGCCGGGCGCTATCCCTCCGACGAGTTCGCCGAGCTGCGGCCCCGAATCGTCTGGGATCGCACGGCGGGCGTGATCCGCGGGCGCAGCGGCGTGCGCCGTCTGGCGGTCACGAACGCCGGCACGATTCCCGACCGCGGCCTCTTCGGCGTGCACCTCGTCGACGGGGGCGGGCGGGTGGGGGAGCTGGACGAGGAGATGGTCTACGAGGCGCGAGCGGGCCAGACCTTCCTGCTCGGCGCCTCCACCTGGCGGATCGAGGAGATCACGCGCGATCGCGTGCTCGTCTCGCCGGCGCCCGGCGTGCCCGGCCAGGTGCCGTTCTGGAAGGGCGAGGGCGTCGGCCGGCCGTACGAGCTCGGCGCCGCGATCGGCCAGGCGTCGCGAGAGTTAGTGGCTCTGAGCCACGAAGTCGCGCTCGAGCGCCTCCGGGAGGACTACGCCCTCGACGAGCGCGCGGCGCAGAACCTCATGACCTTCCTCCGGGAGCAGGAACGCGCGACCGGCGCCGTGCCCTCCGATCGCACGATCGTCGTCGAGCGCTTCCGGGACGAGATCGGCGACTGGCGCGTCTGCATCCTCACCCCGTTCGGGGGCCGCGTCCACGCGCCGTGGGCGCTCGCGCTCGGCGCGCGGCTGCGCGAATCGCTCGGGCTCGAGGTGCAGCACCTGTGGTCGGACGACGGCATCGCGCTGCACCTCCCGGACGCCGACGCGCCGCCCCCGACCGAGGACCTGCTGATCGGGCCCGACGAGCTGGAGGAGATCGTCGTCGGCGAGGTGGGCCAGAGCGCGCTCTTCGGCGCGCGCTTCCGCGAGAACGCGGCCCGGGCGCTCCTGATCCCGCGCCGGCGGCCCGGTGAGCGCACGCCGCTCTGGCAGCAGCGGCTGAAGGCGCAGAGCCTGCTCCAGGTCGCGCGCCGCTACGGCTCGTTCCCGATCGTGCTCGAGACCTACCGGGAGTGCCTCCAGGACGTCTTCGACCTGCCCGCGCTCAAGCGCCTCCTCGCAGGGCTGCGCGCGCGCGAGCTCGACCTCGTCGACGTCGAGACCGCCTCGGCCTCGCCGTACGCGGCCTCGCTCCTCTTCGACTACGTCGCCACGTACATGTACGAGGACGACACGCCCCCGGCGGAGCGCCGCGCGCAGGCGCTCTCGCTCGATCGCGACCTGCTGCGCGAGCTCCTCGGGCAGGAGGAGCTGCGCGACCTGCTCGACCGCGACGCGATGGAGGAGGTGGAGCGGACGCTCAGGGGCAGCCCGCGCGACGCCGACGGACTGCACGACCTGCTCCGGCTTCGCGGCGACCTGCGGGCCGGCGAGTACGACGGCGCGCTCGCCGACGTGCTGCTGGCCGAGCGGCGCGCGATCCGTGTCCGGGTCGCCGGGGAGGAGCGGCTGGTTGCGGCCGAGGACGCCGGACGCTACCGCGACGCGCTCGGCGTGATGCCGCCCGGCGGGCTGCCCGACGTCTTCCTCGAGGGCGGGCCGGAGTCGCTCGAGCAGCTCGTGCTCCGGTTCGCACGAGGACGCGGCCCGTTCACGACGGCGGAGGCGAACGCGCGCTTCGGGCGTG
>JBOHAW010000362.1:0-4448 GCA_050697975.1 Gaiellaceae bacterium | reverse complement strand
CGATCCGGCCGCGCGCACGCCGGCCGACAACCAGACCGTTCGCAACGTCTTTGTCATCGGTCCGGACAGGAAGGTCAAGCTCGTCCTCGTCTACCCGATGACGACGGGCCGCAACTTCGACGAGGTGTTGCGGGTGATCGACTCGCTGCAGCTGACCGCCAAGCACAAGGTGGCGACGCCGGTCAACTGGCAGCAGGGCGAGGACGTGATCATCGCCGGCTCGGTGTCCAACGAGGAGGCCAAGGAGACGTACCCGGACGGGTGGGAGGCGCCGCGGCCCTACATCCGGATCGTGCCGCAGCCGCGCTGAGCGGGCAGGGCACGGTGACGTGATCCTCGAGCAGTACTACCTCGGCTGCCTCGCGCACGCCTCCTACCTCGTCGTGGACGAGCAGAGCGGGACGGCGGCGGTCGTCGACCCTCAACGTGACGTCGACCAGTACCTGCGCGACGCCCGTCGCCTCGGCGTTCGGATCCGCCACGTCTTCCTCACGCACTTCCACGCCGACTTCGTCGCCGGCCACCTCGAGCTCCGCGACAGCGAGGGTGCGACCATCTATCTCGGCGCAAGCGCGCGGGCCGAGTACGAGTTCGTGCCGCTCGGCGACGGCGACGCCGTCGAGCTCGGGCCGGGAGTGCGCCTCGAGGTGCTGGAGACGCCTGGGCACTCGCCCGAGTCGATCTCGATCCTCGTCTACGACCGGGCGAGCCACGGCGCGGGTCCGTACGCGGTGCTCACCGGCGACACGCTCTTCATCGGTGACGTCGGCCGGCCCGACCTCCGCGCCTCACTAGGCTGGAGCGCCCAGGAGCTGGGCGGCCTCCTCTACGACTCGCTGCGCGACAAGCTCCTCCGGCTCCCGGACGCGACCCTCGTCTACCCGGCGCACGGCGCGGGCTCGCTGTGCGGCAAGAACCTCAGCACCGACACTGTCTCCACGATCGGCGCGCAGCGCCTCTTCAACTACGCCCTCCAGCCGATGAGCCGGGAGCAGTTCGTTCGCATCGTGACGGCCGATCAGCCTGAAACGCCGGCCTACTTCACCTACGACGCCGCCCTCAACGCAAAGGAGCGGCCGACACTCGACGAGGCGCTCGAGCGGGAGCTGCAGCCGCGCTCACTGACGGAGGTGCTCGAGCTGCGGCGGGAGGGCGGGCAACTCCTCGACACCCGCGATCCGGCGGACTTCGAGGGGGCGCACCTGGCGGGCAGTGTCAACGTCGGCCTCGGCGGCAGCTACGCGACCTGGTGCGGGACGATCCTCGATGCCGAGCGGCCGGTCGCGATCGTGGCGGACTTGGGGCGGGAGGAAGAGGCGGCGATCCGCCTGGGCCGCATCGGCTTCGACATCGTCGCCGGCTACCTCGAGGGCGGGATGCAGGCGCTCGAGACTCGCCCCGACCTCGTCGCCCGTGTCGAGCGCGTCACTGCGGGTTCCCTGGCCGAGCAGCTCGAGTCGCCGGAGCCTCCCCTGCTCCTCGACGTCCGGACGGAACACGAGTGGCGCGAGAAGCGCATCGGCGACAGCCTCAGCATCCCGCTGAGCCGGCTCGCGGAGCGGATCGACGAGCTCCCGCGCGATCGCACGGTCGTCGTGCACTGCGCCAGCGGTTACCGCTCGGCGATCGGCGCCAGCCTCCTGCTCCGCGAAGGGTTCGGCGAGGTCGCCGACCTCGTTGGCGGGATCGCCGCCTGGGAGTCGTCGAGGCTCGAGACGGTGCCGGTGTCGTAGGCTCGTGAACGGATGAGCGCTCCGCGGTCGCTGCTCGAAGAGGTCATGCCGCGCTTCGACGCCGGCGAGGTGCACGACGTCTGGGTGCCGGCTCCGCCGGAGGTCGCGTTCGCGGCCGTGAAGGAGGTGACCGTGCGGGAGGTGCGTCTACTGCTGCCGTTGATGGCGCTGCGCGGGCTGCCGCGGCTGCTCGCGCGCCGCACCGGCTTCCGGCCGGCGGGTTCGGCGCCCGTGCTCGACGCGTTCCTCGACGTCGGCTTCGTCCTGCTCGGCGAGCGTCCGGGTGCAGAGATCGCTGCCGGAGCCGTCGGCCGCTTCTGGCGCCTGGCCGGCAACGAGCCGGTGGCGGTGAGCACGCGCGAGGACTTCCTCGCCTTCGCCGAGCCCGGGTACGCGAAGGCTGCGCTGGCGTTCCTCGTGCATCCCGAGCGCGGCGGCAGCCGCCTCTTCACCGAAACGCGCGTCGCCGGCACGAGCCCAGACGCGACGCGCGCGTTCCTGCGCTACTGGCGCGCGATCCGCCTCGGCAGCGGCGCGATCCGCCGGAGCTGGCTCGCCGCGATCCGACGCCGCGCGGTTCGCGCCCGCTAGGTTCCACGGGGGCTCGGTCGGCGTCTCGCCCCGAACTAGTCGATCTCGATCCGCACGATCGCCTGGCCCGAGAGTACGGTCTTCAGCTCCCCAAGCGTGGGCGCGCGATGCTCTATGACCTTGAGACCGAGAGCCTCGAGGCTCTTCAGCCCAAGCGCGTCGACAACCCTCATGCAGACGTGAGCGACCTCGTCGTCGTCCACGATCAGCTCGGTGCGCGCGCCCCGGGTTTTTCCCTTGAACTTGACCTCGATCGGCACCCCTGGCTCCAGGGCCCGCCGCCAGCGCCCCTCCGTCAGGACGAGCAACCTCTCATCGAGTTCGACGTATCCCACGGGGAACGTGCGCGTTCCGCCGGTCGGTGGATCGGGAACGGTGAGCAGCATCAGGCGTCCGCTGACGACGCCGTGCATGGGCGATCGTAGGAGGAGCCTCACGATCGGCCCGACGATCTTCGCCACGGCCTTCGGCGGCGGCTTCTCGGCTTCGAGCGGCGGCGCGGGGGTCTCCATCTCTTTCGTCCGCTTCCGGGACGTGGCTCGCGATCTTATGCGAACTTCGACTTGCTGTATGCGCCGCTCACGACGATCGTGGGCTCGAGCCGAAGGCCCGAGTTGCTCTCATCGCCATTTCATCGGGCGTCGTTATAAGGCTGAGGACACCGAGAGAACCGAAGGAGGAACACCGATGAAGCTCAATCGACGGGCCATCATGGTCGGAGCCGCGATCGTGGCGCTGGCGGCCGGCGGCGCCGGCATCGCGCAGGCGATCGGCGGCGACTCCGAGGAGCAGGTCACCGGCCCGGCCGCCGAGAAGGCGAAGGCTGCCGCTCTCAAGGCCGCCGGCGGCGGAACCGTGCTCGAGGTCGAGCGCCAGGATGGGGACGGCGCCGGCGTGTTCGAGGTCGAGATCCGGCGCGCCGACGGCTCCCAGGTCGAAATCCATCTGGACGCCGGCTACAAGCCTGTCGGCACCGCCGCAGACGACGACACCGCTGGGGAATCCGAGGACGACGAGGGAGAAGGCGCCGGCTCGGACAACTGAACCGCGGCTTGCGTGCCGCATCGCCGGGCGGCGTGACTCGCACGGCCGGATGGGTAATGAATCGGGGGTGTCACCGCGCAGCCGCGATGCGGGCCGTTCGCGCATCGTGCCCGGGTGTCCCCATCTCGTTGACGACCTCGGCGGGGATCGAATCCGACCCGCGCCGGCGCCTCGAGCTCGTCGTGGGCTGGACGGAGCTGCCCGAGCTCGTGACCGCCAACCAGGGCGAGGCCGGCATTCTGGAGCTGTGCGAGCATCTCGTCGACCGAGGAGTCGGCATCGAAGCCGGCCTGCTCAGCCTCGGCGACGCCGAGGCGTTCGTGCGCGCAGGGGTGGCCGAGCGTTGCGTGCGAGCGCTCGTCGAGCCGCTCGACGCCGATCCAGCTGAGGCCGTCGCCCACGCGGCCGCCATCGAGCAGGTGCTCGTCGGCGCCGGCATCACGCTGGAACAGGTTCATCCTGGCGACGGCGTGGCCAGCTGGGCGGTTTCAGCGCGGGCGCTGGCGCGGGGGCACGGCATCCGGACCGGACTCGAGGACACGACCGTCCTGCCGGACGGGCGTCCGGCTGCCGACAATGCCGCCCTCGTCCGTGCCGCCGCCGCGATGATGACCTGACCGGCGCCGTAGCCGAGGAGGGTGTGCAGCCCGTCCGGGTGCGGGAGGCTCTGGGCCGGTACGGTACGCGGCGCTGATCCACGGCTCATCCCGCCACCCAAAGGAAGGCGCCATGGCTGAAGCAACCGATGCCCTCGCACGGAGGAGGGCCGCGCTCAATGAGTTCTTGGAGACGCAAGTCGCGCAGGGCTTCCGTGTCGAGTCGCAGACGGACACCCAGGCGATCATCGTCGTGGGCGGAGACCGAAGCTCGTTCTTGAGCCGGCTCCGCAAGCGCCGCGCCGAGGACCGGCAGGTCGCGTCGGTTGACGAGCACGGCGAGGTGACGGTACGCACCGCGGAGCCGAAGCGGCACTAGAGGAGTCGTTTGGCGCCGCCACGGTCAGTCAGAAACGGCGCAGCCAAGCCAAGTTCGCCGGAACGGAGCGGCGCAGGAGTCGAACCTACCCAGCCGTGGGCTACA
>JBOHAW010000361.1:0-3253 GCA_050697975.1 Gaiellaceae bacterium | reverse complement strand
CCCGGCCCGGTGTGGTTCGGCACCGGCGCGAAGCTCGGCTACATCGTCGTCGTGCGCCTGCTCGAGACGCTGCTCGGCAACGTCCTCTTCTGGACCGGCTCGGTCCTCTACTCGACGTACGAGCGGGCGGAGCGCATCTGGGGGATCTCCGCGCTCGCTGACCAGGGCATCGCCGGCGGGATCATGATGATCGAGGGGTCGATCGTGACGATCTGCGCGCTCGCGTGGCTCTTCCTCCGGCTCGGCGCGGAGGGCGAGCTGCGGCAGGAGCTGCTGGAGAGCGGCCTCGATCCGAGGACCGTTCAGCGCGCCGTTCGCTACGGCCGCGCGGAGGAACTCCCGGGCCGGCGCTGAACTCGGCCGACGTCCGTGCGCTCGACGGGCGTCCATCACGTCGACCTGGTCGTCTCCTCGATCGAGCGCAGCCTGCCCTTTTACCGCGACCTACTTGCACCGCTGGGCTACCGCCGCGTGAGCGAGGTCGAGGGGGAGCGCGGCGAGACGATCTGGTACCTCTCCGGCCCGGGGGTCGCGATCGGGCTACGGGAGGCGCAGTCGGACACCGACTTCCACGACCGCTACGCCGTCGGCCTGCACCACCTCGCGCTCGAGGCCGACTCGCGCGGTCGCGTCGACGAGCGCGCCGAATGGCTGCGGCGACAGGGCGCCGAGCTCGAGAGCGAGCCGCAGACCTACACCTACATGCCGGGCTACTACGCCGTCTTCTTCTACGACCCCGACGGGATCAAGCTCGAGATCGTGCACGTCCCCCCGGCCGCCGCCTGACAAGGAGGAACCATGTCCACCACCCCGCCCGACGAGCCCTCGACCCAGCCTCCGGGCTCGCAACGGCACTCTTTCGGCCGCCAGGAGGACCGGCCGTCGGCGCTGATGCCGACGCCCGGCAACGCCGAGTTCCTCGTCTACCTGCTCGCCACCCTCCTCGTAGCGCTCGTCGCGCTGATCTCCGACGAGGTCACCGACGGGTTCTGGCTCGACTTCTTCAAGTGGGCGACGGCCGCGTACCTGATCAGCCGCGGAATCGCGAAGGCGAGCCGCGTGTTCGAGTACTGACCGCCGCGGCCCAGGCGACCGCCTCCTTCGGACATGTACAGGGGTCAGACCCCTTAACGAGCGGACGGGCCGGCGAAACCGCGCGGTCAAGCCGCCGGCCGGCTCGCCTCTGTGGGAGAGCCCGGCCGCTGCGGACGTGTCCCGGGGCCAGGCCCCTTAACAGTCAGGCGCGAGCGGGCTCGAACCGGAGCTTGCCGAACTCGACCGGGACCGAGGTCGGGTACTCGCCCGTGAGGCAGGCGCGGCAGAACGCATGCCCCGGCCGGCGCGTCGCCGCCTGCAGGCCGTCCAGGGAGAGGTAGGCGAGGGAGGTGGCTCCGATGTGGCCTCGCACGTCCTCGACCGTCCGCTCCGCGGCGACGAGCTCGTCGCGGTCGGCCAGGTCGATGCCGTAGAAGCAGGGGCCGATCACGGGCGGGGAGGAGATGCGCACGTGCACCTCGGTCGCGCCGGCGTCGAAGAGCATGGCCACGAGCTGCCGCGTGGTGTTCCCGCGCACGATCGAGTCGTCGACGATCACGAGCCGCTGTCCGGCGACCTCGTCGAGCGGGTTGAACTTGAGCTTGACGCCCTGCTCGCGCAGGCCCTGGTCGGGCTGGATGAACGTGCGGCCGACGTAGCGGTTCTTGATCACGCCCTCCGAGAACGGGATGCCGGTCGCGCGTGAGAAGCCGATCGCGGCCGGCGTGCCGGAGTCGGGGATGGGCAGCACGAGGTCGGCCTCGGCGGGCGCTTCCGCCGCGAGCCGCTCGCCCATCCGCACCCGCGCGCCGTGCACCTCGACGCCCGCGAGACGGGAGTCGGGGCGCGCGAGGTAGAAGAACTCGAAGATGCAGAGCGCGCCGCCTCGGTCGAGCGGCAGCACCTGGTCGGCGTGCAGGCCGCCGGCGTCGACGAGCACGAGCTCGCCCGGCGAGACCTCCCGGACGTACTCGGCGCCGATCAGGTCGAGCGCGCACGTCTCGGAGGCGACGACCCAGTCGTCGTCGAGCCGGCCGAGGCAGAGCGGCCGCATGCCGCGCGGGTCGCGGAACGCGACGAGGCGGCCCTCGGAGAGCGCGACGACCGAGTACGCACCGTCCAGCCGGGCCATCGTGTTGGCGACGGCCTGCTCGAGCGGCGCCTCGTCGCGGGCGATCAACGCCCCGATCACCTCGGTGTCGGAGCTGGAGCGGAGCGGCGCGCCCGCGGCGGCCAGCTCGTCCCGCAGCGCGGCCGCGTTCGTGAGGTTGCCGTTGTGGCCGAGCGCGATCGTGCGTGCCCGCCCGTGGTGGACGAGTGGCTGCGCGTTCGACCACTGGACGCCGCCGGTCGTGGAGTAGCGCGTGTGGCCGATGGCGAGGTCGCCGTGCAGGCCGCGCAGCTTCTGCTCGGAGAAGACCTGGGTGACGAGACCCATGTCGCGCAGCACCGTCAGGCGGCCGCGGTCGGAGACGGCGATGCCGGCCGACTCCTGGCCGCGGTGCTGAAGCGCGTGCAGGCCGAAGTGCGCGAGCCGCGCCACGTCGCGCTCGGTCGAGCGGATGCCGAAGACGCCGCACATCAGCCCCGGGCCTCCGCGAGCTCCGCCAGCGGCACGCCGCAGACCAGATCCCCGCCGACGACGCCGAGCCGGGTCAGCCCGCGCGAACCGAGGCGGTCCACGTCCGCCGGGGCGCACGCGAGGACGGCCGCACCGGCTGCGGGCCACTCCCCGGGCAGCTCGACCTGGGCCCCGACCCCGCTCCAGAGCGCCGCCTCGGCGAGTGCGACCTCGAGGTCGCCACGACTGACGTCGTGCGCGAGCGAGACCAGCGGCGCCGCCTTCCAGAGAAAGCGCACGAGCGCTGCTTCGGCTCTGAGGTCGAGCGGCGGCGGTGCGGACGCGAGCAGGACGACGTCGCCCTTCCGCCAGCGGCCCGGGACCAGCCGCACGTCCGCGACGAGACCCACGCACCCGACCACCGGCGTGGGCGGGATCGCCCGTCCGTCCGTCTCGTTGTAGAGGGAGACGTTGCCGGAGACGACGG
Source organism: Gaiellaceae bacterium (assembly GCA_050697975.1). Taxonomy (GTDB): domain Bacteria; phylum Actinomycetota; class Thermoleophilia; order Gaiellales; family Gaiellaceae; genus JBOHAW01. Next base: position 170 of record JBOHAW010000361.1, on the reverse strand, counting down.
GGACGCCGAGCGCCTCGGCCGCCTGCGCCAGCCCCTCGATCGCCTCGGCCAGCTCCCAGCCGATCTCCGGCTTCTCGGGATTCCCGAAGTTGAGGCAGTCGGTGAGCGCGAGCGGCTCGCCGCCGGCACAGGCGACGTTGCGAGCCGCCCCGAGCGTGGCCAGCGCGCCG